>DYLF01000093.1 GCA_020722205.1 Desulfobacca acetoxidans | reverse complement strand
CGGCGGCTATGGTATGCGCTACGAGGTAATTCGCCGTTTTGCCGCCCACAACAACGATGAAGTGATGCGCCTTAATGCTTATGTGGCCATTGATGAAGAAAGAGCTGTTTCTGATCCGGCCTACAAAAATACCCTGAATTTTATTCTTACGCTGCGGGACCTCGGATTTAAAGTGGTGGAAAAGGCCATTCGCTGGTATGTGGATGAATCGGGCCGCACCTATGGTAAAGCCAACCTGGACATGGAAATGGCCCTGGATATTATCGCCCAATCGGACCGTCTGGATGTGATTTATCTGTTTACAGGGGATGGCGACTTTTGCAGTGTGGTCTCAATGGTGCAGAACAAAGGCTGTCGGGTGGAACTGGTGGCTTTTGCCAACGTCTCTTCCCGGCTGCGCCGGGAAGTGGATCTCTTCATCCCCGGCTATCTGATTCCCGGACTCTTGCCCACCTCGCCGCCTTATGCGGGCTCCCCCGCCTGGGGGGAACCAGGCAGCCGGGTGCGGGGGGTATGCACCAAGTATTTTCAAGAACGCTCCTATGGGTTTTTCCGCTTTATGCACGGCTTCGGGCAACTCTGGATCACCGACACGCGGCTGGAGGAATCGCCCTACACTTCAGTGTTCTTTCTGGAAAAAGATCTTCCCCCCGGAGTCCCTGCTGAGCACCTGCCCAGTCGGGACTACATCATGGAGTTTACCATTAATGAGGGAGAGAAGGGGTTCGTGGCCGCCGACATCGAGTTAATTTATAAATATTAGGCGCGAGACTAAAGGGAGTTAAACTAAAAGTTCTAGTCTGTGCGGTACATTCCAGGGAAAGGAAAGGGGAAGTGATGGGTGAAACGCTGCGTGTGCTGATGGTGGCTTCAGAGGCGGTGCCTTTTGCCAAGACCGGCGGCTTGGCCGATGTCATCGGCGCCTTGCCGAAGGCCTTGCAAGAGGTGGGGGTGGAGGTCAAGGTGCTCATGCCGTTTTACGGCCAGGTGAAGCAGAGTCAGGTCCCGGTCACCTGCGTCGCTGAGAATCTGGAAGCCGGGGAAGGGCCTCTGCGGCTGGCTTTCAACCTTTTGACGCCGGCCGCCGGAGACTATCCCTTCTATTTTGTGGAACGGGACGAATTCTATGAGCGCAGTCAACTGTATGGCACGCCCCGGGGAGATTACTTCGACAACCTGGAACGCTTTGCCTACTTTGCCGGCACGGTGCTGCCGGTTTGCCAGAGCCTCACCTTTAAGCCCGATATCATCCACTGCCATGACTGGCAGTCGGCCCTGGTGCCGGTCTATCTGAAGCACAAGTGGTCTGCGGTGCCTCTGCTGCAGGGCGCCAAGACCCTCTTCACCATCCACAACCTGGCCTACCAGGGCTTGTTTGCCAAAGACAAGTTCCCTCTCCTGGGGCTGGACTGGAGTTTGTTCAGCATCCACGGGCTGGAATACTACGGTCAAGTCAACCTCCTTAAAGGCGGCATTGTTTTTGCCGACGCAGTCAGCACTGTCAGTCGGGGGTACAGCCAAGAGATTCAGACGCCGGAATACGGCTACGGTCTGGAAGGGGTGCTCCGGAGCCGGGCCGAGGACCTTTTCGGCATCGTCAATGGGGTGGATTACCGGGATTGGAATCCGGAGACAGACAAACTCATTCCCGCCACTTTCAGCCGGGATGACCTGCGGGGCAAGGCCGTCAACAAGAAAGCCCTCATGGAGGCCTACGGCCTGGACCCGGGGTTCCAGGAGGCTCCTCTGTTAGGCATGATCTCCCGCTTGGCGGACCAAAAGGGCTTCGATCTGGTGGCCGCCGTGCTCCCGGAACTCATGGCCCGCGGCGTCCTGGTGGTCATTTTGGGCACCGGGGAACAGAAATATCACGACTGGCTTCAAGAGATCGCCCCCGCCTACCGCGGCAAGTTGGGGGTGAAGATCGCCTTTGACAATCCCCTGGCGCATCTCATTGAGGCAGGAGCCGATATGTTCCTGATGCCCTCCCGCTATGAGCCCTGTGGTCTGAACCAGCTCTACTCCCTGAAATATGGCACCATTCCCGTGGTCCGCGCCACCGGCGGCCTGGCCGATACCGTCACCCCGGTGGACCCCATGAGGGGTACCGGTACCGGCTTCCTCTTCACCGAATACAGCGCTGCTGCCTTCATCAAGGCCATCAACGCCGCCCTAACCGCCTACCGGAATAAGACCCTCTGGACCAAGATCATCCAGAACGCCATGGCGGAAGACTGGTCTTGGCAGACCTCAGCCCAAACTTATCTCAAGCTCTATCAGCGGCTGGTGTCCGGGCCAAGAGAAAGATCGTGAACAGTAATTTGCAGAAAAGTTATGGCGGGGGGATTATTTTTTTATAGAGATTTTTAAGGTGCCGGCAGCAGGTGCCGATAAGTCAGATAGAAGTTGGCTGGAGACAAAAGGGGGGGCCCCTGGTGAGGGGTGGAGCAGGGCTGCTCAGGGATTACTTCCAGGCGAAGAAGGCGACTTGATTAACCATGAAGATCATTGATATCACCAACACCAACGTTGAGCAATTGCAACTTCAGCGTCCTGAGGCCGTAGCTCCGGGCGGCGGCAAACCATCCGCCTCCCCGGAAAACCTCAGTTCAGACATCATCCATCTCTCACCCAAAGCCAGGCTCATGCAAAAGGCCAGCCAGATTATAGCGGCCACCCCCGAGGTGCGGCCGGAAAAAGTAGCCCCCCTCCAGGAAGCCGTTTCTCAAGGCACCTACCGGGTCGACAGCACCGAAGTGGCCAAAAGCTTGCTCGCCCACCACCTCACGGAAACCTGAAAAGCGGATTTTAGCATCGCCGCTTAGCCCACCGATCATACCAACCGCCCCGTGAAAATAAAAGCCCCCTGAAGGGGCTTGTTTTCTTGGATTTTCACGACAAAAGCCATAAGCGGCAGGCTTGCCCGGCTTGCCTTCGGCGAACTTTCTAATAAAATATATCAAACTTGCACTCACCCTCACCTTCCCCCGCCAGGGAGACGGAATTTAAGGTAGATCGGGATTATTATATTTTTAAGTCAGAGTAATAATTCAAAATTTGCACCCCCAAGAAGGGATAACCCACTAATCGAGCCACGAACCAAGTCACTGACCACTTCTCAGAGAGGGACCGAGATATGGAAAAATTTTTCTATCCTCAAACCGTCGCCATCATCGGCGTCTCGGAGAATCCAGCCAACCTGGGGCGGGGGATTCTGCACAACATGCTGCAATGTGGTTACCGGGGAAAGATGTATCCGGTGGGCCCACGCGGCGGCAATGTCTATGGGTTGCCGGTGCTCAAGCATCTAGAGGAGGTGCCGGAACCGGTGGATCTGGCCGCCATCCTTACCCCGGCCCGCTTTGTGCCGCTGGCCGTAGAGGACTGCGGCAAGCTGGGCATTCGCCGGGTGGTGGTGGAATCCGGCGGCTTTGCCGAATTGGGGGAGCAGGGCCGCGTCTTGGAAGATGAGATCAAGGACCTGATCAAAAAGTATCAATTAAGACTGGTGGGTCCTAACGGCATCGGCGTCATCAATATGGAGATCGGGTTGGGTCTGCCCTTCTCCCAACTCTGCCCTGTACCCCGGAAAGGTCAAATCTCCGTCATTGCCCAGAGCGGCGGGGTAGGCATGCACGTCATGGCTTGGATGGCCAAAGAAGGGCTGGGCCTCAACAAATTCCTGAGTTTGGGGAATAAGATCGATGTCCAAGAAAACGAAGTCTTGGCCTATCTCTTGGATGATCCGGGCACCCAGGCCGTTTATCTCTATATCGAAGGATTGGCGGACGGCCGTGGGCTTCTGCAATTGGCTCAACAATCCCGCAAACCCATTTTCCTGCACCTGCCCAATGTGGGGGCGGAGACCGCCGCCATCGCCATGTCTCATACCGCCTCCCTGGCCTCCGATGAACGGGTGGTGCACGCCGCCTGTCGTCAGAGCAATATCATCTGGATCAATAGCCAGGCGGATTTTCTCATCGCCGCCAAGTTGGTGGGCCAGCCGCCGGTGAAAGGCAACCGCCTGGTGGTCATGTCCAGAAGCGGCGGCGAGGCGGTGGTGGCTGCCTATGGCTGCCGCCGCTGGGGTTTTACGTTGCCGCCTCTAAAGCCGGACCTGGCCCAGTTCATTCATGACCATTCCCGGTCCAAGATCATCAAACCCGGCAACCCCATCGACTTGGGAGATATTTTTGATTTTAAGGTCTACACCGAAGTTATGAAACGGCTGGGCCAGGATCCCGAGGTGGATGCGGTGCTGTTGAATTACGGGCCGGTTTATGACCCGGAGCGACACGAGGCCCGACAGATGGCCCGGGCCCTGGTGGCCCAGTCCGCCGCGGCCAATAAACCACTGGCTATCTGTGTCTGCGCCACCCTGGAGGAGGAGGATTTTCTTCGAGAGACCCTGGGTATCCCGGTGTTCCACTTCCCTGGCCAGGCGCTGCGCGCGCTAGCCATGAGCCGCATCTGGTCCAACCGCCCGCCCTCCGACACGCCGGCCGACCCCGGCCGGTGGTTTGACCCACAGGCGGTGGCCGGCACGTTGGGAGCCCAAACCGCCGACGGTTTCCTTGACTTGGCCAACGCCTTGACTCTGATAGGCGAGCTGGGAATTCCGGTGGCCGGTTGGCGAGCAGTGGGCGATTCGCAGAAGGCCGTGGAGGCAGCTGCGGCCCTGGGCTATCCCGTTTGTCTCAAACTCGCCGCCCCATCCCTGGTCCACAAGACCGAGGCGGGGGGCGTCCTCCTCAACCTTAATTCCTCTGACGAAGTTTCGGCGGCCTACGATCGTCTGACGGCGCTGGCCGCCAGCGCCCTGCCGCCCGGCGAGCCCTGGCAGGTGGTGGTGATGTCTCAGATTCAGGGCGGGGAGGAGGTCATCCTCGGCGCCAGCCGGGACCAGTCCTTCGGCCCGGTGGTGGCCTTCGGTGCCGGCGGCATCTGGACGGAAGTCCTGGAAGATGTGGCCCTGCGCATCGCCCCCATCTCCCCCTCGGAAGCACGCCGCCAGATTCTGGAAACCCGCTTCGGCAGAATCCTGGCGGGAGTGCGGGGGCGCCCCCCTGCTGACCTGGAGGCCCTCAGCCGGGCCTTGGCTGCTCTCTCCCATCTGATGCTGGAATTTCCCCGCATCCAGGAGGTGGACCTGAACCCGGTGCGGGTTTTTCCAGGGGAGATGGGCCTGCTGGCGTTGGACGCCAGGATTAGAGTTCAAAGTCTTAAATCATAACTCTTTAGCGGGATTGAGAAAATCTTGGAGGATGGCCGCCGTCAAGAAAAAAGATTGACTATGACCGCCTGAATTTTCGGAACTTTTAACCTATTTAGTTTTATGAAAAATATCACCCCTGAAGAGCTGGCCGGCTTGCTGCGGCAAAGCCGCCAAGCCGTGGCCCTCACCGGGGCCGGCATCTCGGTGGAGAGCGGTATCCCCGACTTCCGCAGCCCCGGCGGCCTGTGGGAGCGCTTCCACCCCCTGGAATATGCCCACATCGGCGTCTTCAGGAGGAATCCGGCCAAGGTCTGGCTGCTCTTAAAGGAGATGGACGCCACCCTGGTCCGGGCCCGCCCCAATCCGGCCCACCTGGCCCTGGCGGAGCTGGAGGCCAAGGAAATACTGGCCGGCGTCATCACCCAAAACGTGGACAACCTGCACCAAGCCGCCGGCAGCAAAAAGGTCATTGAATATCACGGCAATGCCTTCCGCTTTATCTGCCTAAACTGCCATCAGTCTTATGCCCGACAAGGGTTGGACTTCAGTAAGACGCCCCTTTATTGCACCTGCGGCGGCCTCATCAAACCCGACGTGGTCTTCTTCGGTGAGCCCATCCCTCCCCAAGCCCAGGCTGCGGCCTACGAACTGGCGGCCGCCTGTGACCTTTTGCTGATCATTGGCACCTCCGGGGAAGTGGCCCCGGCTAACCTCATTCCCCATCTTGCCAAACGCCAAGGCGCCCTCATCGTGGAAAACAACCTGGCGCCCACCCAACTCACCAACACCGTCACCGATCATTTCCTGGGCGGGCCGGCGGGGCAGTTGTGGCCCCAGGTGCTGGCGGCCCTCAGAAAATAGGATGATGGAGCGAAGACAAAGTCCTGACTTTCGCCCTCCCTACCTTCCCGATAATTTTTGAGCCTCCTGCAGCACCGCGGCGGCTGCCGCCGCTTTCCCCTGCTGCCGGTAAGCCTCGGCCAGGTTGCGATAAAAAACCGGATTGTTCGGGTTGATCCGAATGGCCCGCTGGAACATCTCCACGGCCTCGTTTATCCTTCCCCGTTGGGCCAAGGAAATGGCCAAGTTGTTGTAGGCGTGTGAATAGCCCGGCGATAGCTCGATGGTCTTCTTGAACATCTCCCCGGCTGGGGCGTAGCGGCCCTGGAGATTCAGGGCCATGCCCAAGTGGTTGTATGCCATGTAGTTCTTTTCGGTCACCTGTATGGCATGATGAAAGAGGGTCTCGGAGTCCTGCCAGTAGCCGGCCTGTCGCCAGGTAGCATAAACAGAGGCGGCCAGCAGCAGGACAGCCCCGGCAGCCAAGACTGCTTTCAGGCGCGGCAGAGAGGCCGCAATCTCCTTGAGCCCCCAGGCCAGCATGATGAACAGGCCGATATAAGGGACGTAAGTGTAACGGTCCGCCATGGCCTGCCCCCCCACCTGCACCAGACCAATGACCGGCACCAGGGTGCCCACATACCACAGCCAACCCACCAGGAGATAAGGGCGCCGGCCCCTCTCATGCAGAACCACCAAAGTGATGGCTGATAAAATCAGGGCGGCGCCCACGGCCGGCCAGAGCGCTACCGGACTCAGAGGGTAGAAGAAAGCCATGGGATATGGCCAGAACATTTTTCTGATATAGCTGACATAGGCCACCAGGGCATTGGCGAGGCGCTCCGTCAGCGGCAGGCCGGGCAGGGAGCTGTAGGCCCCTTCAGCGGCACCGCCGGACAGCCTGATGAACTCGGGCGTGCTGCCGCCGTCGGCGGTAAGGAAATTGGCCTTCAATCCGAGGGATTTGAACTGCTTGATCATCGGCCCGCCTTGGGCATCCATGCCGCCGAAGAACAGCAGGTCCGGTTTTTTCGCCTTCAC
>DYLF01000174.1 GCA_020722205.1 Desulfobacca acetoxidans | reverse complement strand
GCGGGCGCGGCCCATGCCAAGGGCTTTATGAGCGCCGGGGCCTACAATGCCGATCTTCTTGCCGATCTGCGCAAGATGACCGACAAGGCCATTGCCGGGGGCATGGATATCCGCGAATTCCGCCAGCAGTTTCGGCCCCTGGTGGAGAAATACGGCTGGCAGCTTAAGGGCGGCGGGCCTGCATGGCGCTCTGATCTGATCTGGCGCACCAATATCCAGACCGCCTATCAGGCGGGACGCTGGCAGCAGTTTGAAGAGGCCGGCATCGAGTATCTGATGTACATGCACAACGATTCGGTGATGCACCCCCGGCCCGCGCATGTGGCCCTGGATGGCAAGATATTCCCCAGGACTGACCCCTTCTGGAGCCGCAACTACCCGCCCCAGGGCTTTGGCTGCAAGTGCCGGGCCGTGGCCGCGACCAGGGCGGAATATGAATCCGCCAACCCCGAGCGCAAGCAGCGGCCAGAGGGTTGGGAGGATATGGCGGATAAGGGCTGGAATTACAATGCGGGGCAGGAAACGGGCCGGGGGTTTGAAGCCCTGACCGAGAAGTTTGAGAAGCTGCCTGCCGATATCGCCCATGAGTGGATGCAGCGATGGGTGCAGGAACCGGCCTTTGCCCGGTTTATCGAGGGGAAGATCCCCGGCAACTTCCCGGTGGCAGTGCTGGGTGAAGAGTCAAGGGCGGCTATTGGAGCCAAGAGCCAGACAGCCTGGTTTTCTGCGGACAGCCTGTCCAAGAATAAAGGGGAACAACCATTGCGGAGCAAGGGCCACCCTGAGCTGACGATTGATGATTACCGCAAGTTGCCCGTTATTGTCGGTGATCCGCTGGTGGTGATTGAAAAAGATGGTTTTAAAGAGGTCTTCGCAGGGATGGAAGGAAAATACTATTTGGCCGTAGTGAAGGTAACACAGGATAAAGAAGAGTTGTTTGTACAGTCCTTCAGGCGGGTTACGCGGGCAGGAATAGAAAAAGAAATGAAGAGCAAGGGCAGCTCTGTGCTGGTGAATAAACTATGAGGCGGTTGGAGAGGTCTCCCGTATTCCCTCTCACGCGATCCGCTTTTGCAAGCGTCCTACGGCTGGGAGTTATCACCGTGTTTCAACCGCCTGTATAAAGAATAGGGCATAGG
>DYLF01000173.1 GCA_020722205.1 Desulfobacca acetoxidans | reverse complement strand
AAAATTAACTCCGGCGGCGTTCTACTTTCCCACGCGGTCGCCCGCGTAGTATCATCGACGCTGAGAGGCTTACCTGCCGAGTTCGGGATGGGATCGGGTGTGGCCCCGGCAGTATGGAGGCTCACTTATAAATATCTCCCCTGGGACCCAAATCATAAACCACTATAACTTTTGCTCCTGCGTCCATTCGCAAAAGAATGCGCCAAGCGCCAACTCTTAAGCGCCAGTCTGTCCGACCACGCATTGATTTCAAATCCAAAATAAAGGGATCATCTGACAATTTTTCTAAGGTTTTTAGAATATTCTCCCGTTCAGGCCGGGCCAACCTGGCAAGCTTCTTCTCGAAGCGGTCATGAACCTCTACCCGCCAGACCGCCTTAGTCCTCCCGGTCATGCAACTGCTCTTTGATGACTTGGGCCAAGGGCTTGGTCTTGCCGGCCAGATAATCCTGCCAGGCGTCATCGGCGGCCGCGGCTTCTGCCGGAGTAAGTTTATCCAGCTTCTCCTGCAAAGCTTCCCATTCCGCCAGCGGCACGACTACGGCCACTTTCTTTCCCGTTGCATCAGTTAGGTATTGAATTGGCATATTCGCCTCCCTTGGCCTCTATCTACCAAATAATAAAAAAACCCCGCCTCGTCAAGAGGTGGGGTTGCTGCTATGAAAATAACTCCGGCGGCGTTCTACTTTCCCACGCGGTCGCCCGCGTAGTATCATCGACGCTGAGAGGCTTAACTGCCGAGTTCGGGATGGGATCGGGTGTTGCCCTCTCGCTATGGCCACCGGAAACTCAAAATACAGGTTTCAGGTTTCAGTTGTAGGGGCGAACCTCTGTCCGCCCTCGGCGGGCGGGGACGCCCGCCCTACCGGTGAATCGGAAGAGAGAAGTCCTTAACAGTTCCCGAAGGCAAGGGAAAATATGGTCAAGCCGCACGGCCGATTAGTACCGGTCGGCTTCACACATTACTGCGCTTCCACCTCCGGCCTATCAACCTGGTAGTCTACCAGGGGCCTTGAGGGATCTTGCGATCCGGGAGAGCTCTTCTTGAGGTCGGCTTCCCGCTTAGATGCTTTCAGCGGTTATCCGCTCCGAACATAGCTACCCGGCGCTGCGCCTGGCGGCACAACCGGAACACTAGAGGT
>DYLF01000019.1 GCA_020722205.1 Desulfobacca acetoxidans | reverse complement strand
CCGCCGCCCTGCCGACCTCTGCTCTTCCGAACGCCGCTTTGACCGCGGCCGCAGCCTCCCAGCAGGGCCGAGCCACCGCCCCGCTCGTCCGAAAATAAGGGCCCGGCCATTTGCTTCGGCCGATAAAGCCAACCGGTGGTGAAAATCCCCCTTCTGTTGGCCGGGCTCTTCCACCTTTGTCAATATCACTTTTACCTGCCTCAGGAAAATGGTGGGGAACCCGCCGACACATTCAAGGCAGGTAAATTCCACCCATTTTTTTAAGAAAATATGGAGGTGCAACTTTTGTGGTTCACCACCCACCGGCAGGCCAGACGAGAGATTGCAAATGTCTTGAGGAAAAGACTATAATGTAATAAGAAGATGCTATGGCCCTGGGAAAACCAGGTGCTGAGGCTGGGTTTAGATATTTTTCAATGCCGACTTTTGGCCGCGGGTATGAGCCAGGAATTCTCTCATCTCACTGACGAGTTGCAACTGAAAGAGATCGCCCGCCAGGTGCGGCGGGATATAGTGGAGATGTTGTATCACGCCAAATCCGGGCACACCGGGGGATCGCTGTCGGCGACGGATATCCTGGTGGCCTTGTTTTTTGGGGTCATGCGTCTCAAACCCGGTGATCCTCTTTGGCCGCAACGGGATTATTTTATCCTTTCCAAGGGCCATGCGGCCCCGGCCCTCTACGCCGTGTTGGCGCGGTTGGGCTTTTTCCCCCGGGAAGATCTCAACCGCCTGCGCAGTTTCGGGAGCCATCTGCAGGGCCACCCTTGCGCTCTCTCCACCCCGGGGGTGGAGATTTCCACCGGCTCCCTGGGCCAGGGCCTCTCGGTGGCCACCGGCATTGCCCTGGGAGTGCGTCTGAACGGGGCCGGGCAGCGGGTCTATACCCTGCTGGGGGACGGTGAAGTGCAGGAAGGCCAGGTCTGGGAGGCCGCCATGGCCGCCGCCCACTATAAGGTGGACAACCTGGTGGCCATCCTGGACCGCAACCGCCTGCAAATCGACGGCCGCACCTGGGACGTCATGAGCATCGAGCCCCTGGTGGCCAAATGGGAGGCCTTCGGCTGGCACACCATGCAGGTGAACGGCCACAGCTTCCCGGAGCTGTTGGAAGCCTTCCAGGCCTGCCGATATTTCACCGGCCAGCCCAGCATCATCATCGCCCACACCATCAAGGGCAAGGGGGTAGCCATCTTTGAAGACCAGGTCAAATATCACGGCGTGGCACCCACCCAGGAGGAATACGAACAGGCCAAGCGGGAGTTGGGCGAGGTCTGAAAGCGGTGAATCGGAAGAATTCCTGTCAGAGCCCAAGAGCTAACCAATGAACGGCGCTGAGAAGCAGAGCACGCGCGTAGAATACGGCAAGATATTGGCGCAACTGGGGCGGGAGAACCCGGAGATCGTGGTGCTGGACGCGGATCTGTCCGGTTCCACCCAGACGCATTTTTTTGCCCGGGCCTTTCCCGACCGTTTCTTCAACATGGGCATTGCCGAACAGGACATGATGGGTACGGCCGCCGGCTTGGCGGTGGCCGGCAAAATCCCCTTCGCCAGCACCTTTGCCATCTTTGCCACCGGCCGGGCCTGGGAGCAGATCCGCCAGAGCATTGCTTATGGGGATCTCAACGTCAAGATCGTCGCCAGCCACGGCGGCGTCACGGTGGGAGAGGACGGCGGCTCCCATCAGGGCATTGAAGACCTGGCTCTGATGCGGGTGCTCCCCAATATGGTGGTGTTGGTGCCGGCCGACGGGGTGGAGACCCGGGCCATGGTGCGTTGGGCCGCAGCCTATCGCGGGCCGGTCTATATCCGCACCTCCCGCCAACCCTTCCCGGTGCTTTTTGATAACGATACCTACCATTTTATTTTGGGGCGGGGACAGGTGTTGCGGGAGGGCCAAGACGTCACCCTGGCCGGCTGTGGTCTCATGGTGCACCATTGCCTGGCGGCCGCCGATTTATTGGCAGCCGAAGGCATTGCCGCCCGGGTGCTTAATCTCTCCTGTATCAAACCTTTGGACTGGGAGCTGGTGGTGGAATCGGCGCGCCTCACCGGCGCCTTGGTGTCCGCCGAAGAACATATGACCATCGGCGGCTTGGGCAGCGCCATCAGCGAGGTGTTGACCGAATTTTTCCCGGTCCCCTTGCAGCGCATCGGCATCCGGGATGTCTTTGGCCTGTCGGGCAAAGCGGAAAATCTGCTGAAGCATTTCGGCCTTAATCCCGATGATATCAAAAAGGCCGCCTTAAAGGCGGTGGGGCGGAAAAAAGAGAGAAAATAAGGCACAGATTTCACAGATTATATTGAATATTTAGTAACTTGCGTAATCTGCAGACAAACCCCTGAGTTTTCCTGCAGACCAGCCATGAACTTTGAGCGTAAAATGTTGATAAGGCAAAATTCTCGGTCAGAGTGGTTAGCGCGGCGCAGAGGCGGCCGGGTGAGGTTTGCCGTCCTGGTGTTGTGCGGCCTGTTTTGGTGGGTCGGCGGCCCCTCTCCGCCAGCCTCCGCCTCCTCTTCGAATTATGACGCCCTGCGTCTGATCACGGAAACTCTTCACGAGATCAACCGGAAATATGTCTGGCAGAAAGACGAGGGGGAAATGATTCAGGGGGCGCTGAGGGGCATGATGCATGCTTTGGACCCGGACTCCTCCTTTCTGACTCCCCAGGAGTACAAAGAGTGGAACAGCGGTGCCAAGAGGCCGGAGGCCGAAGCCGGTCTGGAACTGGTGGTCAAGGATAACTTACTCACGGTGGTGTCGGTGGTTGACGGCAGCCCCGCTGCCCGGGCCGACCTGAAGCCCGGCGACCACATCCTGAAGATCAACGGCCAATTGCAGCGCAATCTCACCACCCAGGAGGGCTTGCGCAAATTTCAGGGTGCCCCCGGCACCGCCCTGAAACTCCATGTGTTGCGCAATTCTCAGATCAAACCCCTTGAGCTGACTGTGACTTTGGAACCTCTTCCCCCGGGCCACATCACCAGCCGCATGCTTAAAGGCTCTGTGGCCTATGTGCGGATACCGGTGTTTCATGACGACACTCCCGCCGAATTGAGCGATGCCCTCCGGAAACTGAAGCGCTACCATGCCCCGGTGGTGGGGCTGATCCTGGATCTCAGGAACAACGCCCGGGGGTCCATGGAGCAGGGTATCCGCAGCGCCTCGGTACTGTTGGGAGGGAAGGTGATCACCAGCGCCCGTGGCCGGCAAGTGGAAAACACCCAGATTTATCATGGCAAAGACAGCGATCTGGTATTCAAGCAGCCCATACCCATAGTGGTGCTGGTGGATCAGGGCACAGCCCGCGCTGCGGAGATCGTGGCCGGCGCCTTGCAGAATCATCAGGCCGCGGTGCTGCTGGGGGCGAAGACCTTCGGTTTGTGCGGCATCACGAGGACGCTGCCCCTGAAAGACGGCTCCGCCCTGCTCATGACCGTGGCCCACTGTTATACCCCCAACGGCCAGAAGATCACCGGCAAGGGTCTGGAACCCGAGGTGGCCGGAGTCAAACCTGGCCCGGAAGCGGTTCAGATCACCGGGCAGCCACCGGAAATGGACCCCTGGGTCACCCAGGCCTTGGAAGTACTGAAAAAAGGCAAACCGCCGCAAGTGGCTGACAAGTCATGAGCCGTAAGCCGTAAGCCGTGAGAACGTGAAAATAGGACAGCAGGAAACATGAAGGACAGCAGGCAAGTGCGAGCGTTTCAGATAAGGACCCACCGCCGCCCCTCCCCCAGGGTCAAGCTCTGTGGGCAAAGGTGGCCGAACAGATTGAGGAGCCGGCTCTTAGGGGCAGTAGTGTTGACTATTTCCCTTTTGGCAGGGCTGGTTCACCTTAGCTTTTGCGACCCCGCTTATTCCGCCTCTTCCCCGCTGCCGGGGGCTCATGGCTCCCTGCTGATTCCACAGGCGGCATACGCCTCGCCCGGCGATGAGCCTCTGGCGGTTTTTGCCCAGGCGCTGGCTCTCGTGGAGCATAATTACGTAGAGCTCAAACCCGTCAAGGATTTGATCTATGGCTCCATTCAGGGCATCGTCGGCACCCTGGATCCTCATTCTTCCTTTATGCCCCCGGACGAGTTTCGGGAGTTGCAGATTGAGACCAAAGGCAAGTTCAGCGGCATCGGTATTGAAATCGCCCTGAAAGACCGGGTGCTGACCGTGGTGGCCCCCATCGAGGGCACACCCGCCTTTCGGGCCGGGCTGAGAGCCGGCGACCAGATCATCAGAATCAATGGCGCCCCCACCAAGAGCATGTCTCTCATGGATGCCGTCAAGACCATCCGCGGTCCCAAGGGTTCCAAGGTGACACTGACCATCAACCGGGAGGGCTTTACCAAGCCCCAGGATTTCACCATCGTGCGGGAAGTCATTCCGATAATCAGCGTCAAGGCCAGGGTGTTGGACGGCGGCTTCGGTTATATCCGGGTGGTGAACTTCCAGGACCAGACGGATCGCGACGTCAAGGCTTATCTGAAAAAGATGCGGCAGCGCCTCCCCAACTTCAAGGGTTTGGTCCTGGACCTGCGCAACGACCCCGGCGGGCTCTTGGAACAGGCCATCCAGGTGGCGGATGAGTTTCTCGATAAGGGGCTGATCGTCTATACCCAGGGGCGGACCCCGCAGCAGAACATGCGCTTTTACGCCGGACAGGGGCAACCCGGGGAACCGCCTTTCCCCCTGGTGGTGTTGATCAACGAAGGCAGCGCCTCGGCTTCGGAAATTGTCGCCGGGGCCCTGAAAGATCAAAAACGGGCCCTGATCCTGGGAACGAAGAGTTTCGGCAAGGGCTCGGTGCAGACTATCATCCCTTTGGAAGACGGCTCCGCCCTGCGCCTCACCACCGCCCTGTATTACACCCCCAGCGGCCAGACCATTCAGGAGAAGGGCATCGTTCCGGACCTAGAGGTGAAGGAACCAGACCTCCCCGCTGACAAAACCAGAGAGAAGCTACGGGATGAGGCCTTGACCCGACACATGCGGGGAGAGTTGCTGACGGACAAGCCCTGGGACCAACCGGTCGCCAAGGCCGAACTGGATCGGGACCCCGTGCTGAAAAAGGCCTTGGAAGTCCTCCGCCACTGGCCTCCTAAAAACCTGGCCCAGAAAAGGGGGGCCGGTCACTGAGAAAGAGGTTGGCGGTGGGGGGTCGAGGTCAGAGGTTTGAAGTTAGCAAATCCCGATTCTTCTAAAAGCTTGGTCTGTAGCTAACGCCTGATTATTAACTGCTTACTGATCACTGAAAACTGGTCACTGATGCCCCCCCCGTCCCCCCTCCCTTTGGTGGCCATCATCGGCCGGGCCAATGTGGGCAAGTCCACCCTGTTCAACAGTCTGACCCGCTCTGCCCAGGCCCTGGTGGACGATGCCCCCGGAGTCACCCGGGATCGCCACTACGGCCGGGTCATCTCTGAGGAGCACGCCTTTCTGTTGGTGGACACCGGCGGTCTGGTGGGCGGTGAAGACGAGTTGGGCCGACTGGTGCGGCGCCAGGCTCAGGTGGCGGTGGCTGAGGCCGACGCCGTCCTCTTGGTCATGGACGGCAAAGTCGGCCCCCAACCCGGGGATGACGAGGTGGTGGACTATCTGCGGAGCAAGGGCAAGCCCTTGCTGCTGGTGGTGAACAAGATCGATCACCCCGGCCGGGAAGAACATCTCAGCGAGTTTTATCGCTTCGGACTGGCACCTCTGTACCCGGTCTCCGCCGCCCACCGGCTCGGTCTGGGAAACCTCCTGGCAGCCCTGCGGAACATCCTGCCCCCACCCTCAGAGGCGGCCGTCCCGCCTCATGGCCTCAGGGTGGCGGTGATCGGCCGGCCCAATGTGGGGAAGTCCTCCTTTATCAACCGGGTAATGGGGGAAGAGCGCCTTATTGTCAGTCCTCAACCGGGCACCACCCGGGATGCTATCGACACGCCGCTTACCTGGCAGGGGCGGGATTATCTCTTCATCGATACCGCGGGCCTCCGGCGGCGCAGCCTTATCGCCCCGGGTCTGGAAAAATATATGGTGCTCAAAGCCATCAAGGCCCTGGAGCGGGCGGCGGTGGCGCTCTTGCTCCTGGACGCCCGGGAGGGGGTTACCCTCCAGGACCTGCGCTTGGCCGGCCTGGTGGCGGACAAGGGCAAGGGCTGCGTCATCGGCCTCAACAAATGGGATCTGCTCCCCAAAGAGGCCGCGGCGGGCAAAAGGATTTTGGAGGCGGTGAGCGCCGCCCTGGACTTCATGCCCCATGTGCCGGTAGCGCCCCTGTCGGTCTTGACCGGCTATAACCTGAGCCGCATCTTTGCTCTGCTGGATGAAGTTTACGCCCAGAGCGGCCGCCGGGTGGGGACCGGCGAACTCAACCAGCTCTGTCAGGACATCCTCCGGCGGACGCCGCCTCCCCTGTACCGCGGCCGACCGGTGAAATTATTTTTCGTCACCCAGGCCGACATTCACCCCCCCACTTTTGTGGCTGTCGTGAACCATCCCCAGGCGATCCCCGAGTCTTACCGGCGTTATCTGGTAAAACAACTGCGCGCCGGGCTTGACCTCCCCCATGCCCCTCTGAGGCTTTTCCTGAAAAAGCGCCGACGTCGGCAATAACATAACATCATCCTCCAAGGCTGTTCCTTTACCTGCGGGCGGTGACCAGAAGGCGTGTGCTCAAGCCGCCGTATTCGTCGGGGTCGGGGTAAGGGGAGAAGCCGCCTTTCACCTGGACTCGCAAAAAACCGCACCGGTGTAAGGAGGCGGTGATGGCGGGGGCCTCGTAGAGGCGCATCCGGTAGGTGCAGTCCCGGATCAGGCCGCGCTGGCGGGAGAGGACCAGCTCCCGACAGGTCAAAAAGGTTTCTGAGAGCCAGCGTTCCCGGCAGACGATGACGCCGGCCTCGGCCTCATGCCAGGCGCGGGGCAGCAAGTGGGTACGGAGATAGAGCGGGTCGGGCAGCTCCAGGAAGAGCCGCCCGCCGGGGACCAGGACACGTGAGCATTCTTTCAAAATCTGCTCGTCTTCCTGCTGGTCCTGACCATAGCCGAAGGAGTTGGCCAGGATGAGCACGGTCTGAAAAGTGGCGGCCGCCAAGGGCAGCCGCCGGGCGTCTCCCCGGACAAAGGCTACGGCCAGGTTTGCGCGGCGGGCTTGTTCCCGGCCCCGGTGGAGAAGATGGGGGGAGTAGTCCAGAACGGTGAGGTGCAAAAAGCCCCGCCGCCCCAATTCCAGGGCATGGCGGCCGTGTCCGCCGCAGAGATCCAGAATGGTCTCTCGGGGATTAAGTTGTAGATGATTAATGAGGCGGTCAACTTCTTGGCTGGTAAGCTTTTGATTTCCGACACTGCGGGCGTCGGTGAGCAGATAGACCTCATCAAACATGGTCTGCCACCAGTCAGGGGAGACCGGCGGGCCGTCGCGCCCTAAAGGTTTAGTTGCGCCCGGAAAGGAACAATCTTCGGCCAAAAGTTTGACCGCCTTTCAGTACCTGCTGACTACTCAAGGGTTACCGCTCACTGTCTCACCATCTCCCGCCCCGGAGCCGAAATTAAACAGGCCGTCGGAAACCATCAGGGCCGGCCGGCCTTCCCAGGGGGCCAGGCGGGCCAGCTCGGTTTCGGCCTCGCCGAATTTCACCACCTGGCTCAGTTCGCCGGCCTGCCAGAGCTTTTCCAGGGTAAGGGCATCCTGCCAGAGGTGGGCGGCATAGCGGCGAAGCTCCACGGCGTGTCGGGGGGTTAAAAGCCGGGGCTTCAAACTGAGGGGTATCGGTCCTAACAGATAAACATAACCCATGGCGGTGGCCTGCTCGGCCACTTCAGCCTGCACCTCCTGAAAGATGCTCAGCGGCAGGGCTTCGAAGGCCCGATTAATCAGATTATCTGCCTCCCGGAGGCTGAGGCCGGCTGGCAGGAAGGCCAGCGGTTGAGTGCCGCCGCCGGAGCCCACATTGGTGGGGATGCCGCCGAATCGCCCCAAAAAACCCAGCAGGCCGGCATCAGTGATGAAGGTGCGAAAATCAGTCTGCCGGGGCTCCAGGCGCAAGGCGTTGTCTTTGGGGATGGGGTAAAGCTCCTGCCAGCTTCTGACGGGCACCAGGGTCTGCACGATGTAATTCCCCTGTTGCAAGGCGACTTCGATGGCCTCCTCAACCTTTTCCGTCAAAGGTCCCACAAAGATGCCGTGGCCGGAGTAGCCGTGTGCCGGTTTGAGGACCAGACGGGGGAAATTCTGCCGCGTCCAGGCAAGCAGATCAGGTATTTCTTCTCCCTGGGGACCGGTGGTGGCCCGGGGGTAGAAAAGCCTGGTCCAGGGAGTATGTCTGAGGGTGGAAGCGGACATAAGGTGACGGGCGCTGCCGGTGATGGCCTCAAACACCCCTTTGGCGCCCACCGGCTCCATACCGCGGGGGTTGACCAGGCGGCCTTGGCGGATGGCGGTGATTACCGGCTTAATGTCGATCCTTTTGCCGATGGCCACCAGCGTGTCGCAATTGAAATCCTGATAAATCAAGCTGACGGGCCGGCCCTCCAGGGTTGTCCGGCCATGGTGCAGGCTCAGGTGTTCGGGGGCGGCCAAGGCGGCCGTAATGCCCTCTTGCCGGTTCAGATACTGCACCATGCGGGCGTTCTCCACCACCTCCGTCAGCGTCTCGATTTCGGCCATGAGCACGATAAAAGGGGGGGTGGCGCCGTTTACCTGGCGGTGGGCGCGAAGGAGCATGGCGGCAAAACCCGGCACCGGGTCAAGCAGCGGATGGTCATAATCCAGCGCAAAGGGCAACTTAAGGTGAGGGGCCAACCGGGTCCAAGCCAGTTTGCCCAACTTCTGACACATCCGCTGGTATTTCCAGCCCCCCGGGCTGCCCAGGTTCCATTCGCAATGAAAGCCACGGAAAGAATTCATTGGTTTAAGCCCAAGATATTTGCCACTCCTCAGGTTTTCGTGCTCTGGGGATATTTTACTCTGCCGCTGCGGCTTGGCGCAATCTCTTTTCCAGGAGCCAGAAAGGCAACTGCCCGCCGGAGAGCAAGATTTCATGGCAGGCTCTCAGATTAAGGGCAGAGGCAAAGAGCTCCCGCAGACGCAGGAGATGACGCAGACCCAGCGGATAACAGAGCTGGTAGCCGGGATTGACGGCCCAGCGCAGCACCTGCCGGGCGGGAAAGGGATAGCCGGCCTGGCCCAAAATGGTGACGGCCCCCTCCAAATCCAGGCGCCCGGTGTGCAGTTTCAGGTCCACCTGCCCCCGAAGGGCCCGCCAAAGGCGACGCTGCCAGCCGATCAGCAGCTCCTGGGGAGCAACGATATACTTTTGCTCCGTTAACAAGGTCTCGGCGTAACAGGCCCAGCCTTCGTAATACAAGGGGGACTCGTACTGGCGGCGCACCAGGGAGGGGAGGCTCAGACGCCTAAGGTCCAGATAGTGATGCCCGGGGTAAGTTTCGTGGGCGCATAAAAACCGGTGCTGCCGCCAGCGGTGGGCCGGCTCCTGAGCGGCGGGGCTGATGTAAAAGAAGCCCGGTAGACCCTGTTGGTAAAGCCACGGAGCGGTATAGGAGGCCGTCGCCCGCAGGGCGCGGAGATAAAGGGGGGTGGGGGCCACCCGCAAAGTTCCTGCCAGGGGGGGCAGCACCGGACTCCGCTGCCAGAAACGCTTGAGCCGCCTGACCTCTCGGCGGTAAAGTTTTAGCGGCTCGGCAGGAACCTCCGGGGGCGGACGATAAGCTGCCAGAATCTCGTGCCAGGAGCTCGAGGGAGAAATTGAGCCGGCCAGGGTCTCCAAGGACCTGGTGGCCTCTTCCTGTTCTTGGGCCAAAATCCCGGCAATCGTCGGCAGGTCCTCCTGAACCCCCCACATCTCCTGCAACCGGCTCCTGAAAGCATCGGCCCCGAGGCGAAACTCGGGAGTCACCGGCCGCCGCATTACCTGGTCCCGAAAAGCGGCCAGTTTTTTGAGGAGGTCGGCCAAAAGGGGCGGCCACCACAATGAATTCGGAAAGTATCGCCGGAAGAAGCGGCTGACCTCTACAGTAAAGAACCGGGCGGTGTCGGCAAAGGCCTCCTGGGCCAGGACCTTGAGAGGGGGGGTAAGTTTTTTGACCTGCCGGCGGCCCCAACCCAGCAGCCTGGCGAGGTTGACCAGCAGCTCCGCCAGGCACTCCTCCTCCCGCCAGCCAATGAGAGGAGACCGGGATAGCACCGGGAATAGGGAAAGACTGGCAGACTTGAGGTAGAAAAGGGGGTCCCTGCTCCACACCCCCGCTGCGCCCATCTCCTGGAGAAACCCACGCATGGATTGCCGCAGGATGATGAGGTCGGCGGCCGCCTCCGGATCCAGACCCTGCCAGGGGATAAGATTTAATGAGGCCAGCAGGCCCGCCACCTCGTCCCAGGCCCCTTGGATAACCTGCTCTTCCACCTGGGCGGCCCTATAAAAGGTATGGCGGGCCTCGCTCACCCGGGGAAAGAAGAAAAACTCGTCCTGCAGACAGAGAGTGGGAAAGTCCCTGGCCAGCATGGAAAAATAGCGCCGCCCGGCCCCCTCCAGATGAGGCCGGTACTTTTCCTGTTCAGCCGCACAGTTCAGAGAAGCTTCCTTTCGCCGACGTCAAATTTACCATCATTATTTTAGGTCTTCCAGAAACCTTGCCTAGACCCGACGCCATTGCCTGAGCCTCTCCTGGGATATGCGGTGCAGGTTCAGGAGCAGCGGTTCCTAGCGAAGGTTTTACCGGCAATAATCCTGGTCTTGGTCAATGAACCACCTGGTACACCGTCAGCAGCAAGGCCCCCCACCAACCGAAGAAGGAAATCAAAAAAGCCTTCGTTATCTTTTGCTGCATCTCCAAGGGCAAAAGCTCTGCGGCCCGGCCGTCGCGCTCCCGCTGCAAGAGGAAGGGGCTGACCCGGAAGGAAAGGAAAACGCCGTTCACGATGAGTCCCAAAGCAATAATGGCCTGCAGAGCCAAAGGAAAGGTCCAGCCGCGGCCGCGGTGAAAAAGCCAAGCCCCCACAATGGCCAGTATCATGCCCAACCAAATGAGGGGTTTGGTCACCTTGTGGGTGCGGGTGGTGGCCTCCGTCCAATAGGCTGAGTTCCTCCCCAGAAAGCCATGCAGATCAATGACCGTGACCGCCCCCAGGCCGATAACAAACCCCGCCAAGTGAATAAAAAGACCCACAAACTCTGTCCAGTTGAAACTCTCCATCCGGAAATCCCCTGGCAAATTTTTGTTGCTGGAAAGGATAAGGTAGTAACCAAATTTTGACAAGATAATCATCGATGCTTATTTTACCTGAAGAAAATGCTTTACTGCCAAAAAAATGGAGATTTTTCATGCCTGAGATAATTACTGCCAAAAGTATGGCAATTTTGCACGCCAGCCTGCGCTGGCAGAGCGATTTTGCGGGGCATGAAGAAACGCTGTATATTCCTCTTAATGTCTGGCGGGAGCTGGAAATTATGCCGCCGGCCTTAATTCAGGCGCTAGCCGGGGAAAAGGCCGGTGCGGTGGTGCAGATGTCCTTCCCGGATGGTAGTCTGGTGCCGGTTTATCGTGAGGAGGAGGTGAAATATCTGCCGCTGCCAAGTTTCGCCCACGGTCATCAGCTTCCCCGGGAGGGCAGGTTTTATCCCCGGGGATTCCTCCTGGGTTATTCTCAAAATACCATCCCTTTCCGCAGCCTGGCCGTCAGAGACGGCATATTTGCCGCTGATTTTAACCATCCCCTGGCGCCCCACCCTTTGGAGCTGGAATTAACCGTCAGGGAGGTGCGGCGTAAGAGAGCTGATACCGGCGGGGTGTGCCATGACTGGCTCCAGATTCTCTGTAACGGCCCCCGGTATGCAGGCGCGCCAGTCAGAGCGGCCCACGGACTTTTTTGCCGATGATCCCTTTGCCCGCACCGATGAGCGGGCAGACGCCGAATTTTATACTAAACCCCGGCTGGTCAACCACATTGATGACCAGGCGGAGGCCATCATCTCGTCACTTTATGAACGCTTGTTGACGCCGGGGGGCAGAGTTCTGGACCTGATGAGCAGTTGGAATTCCCATCTGCCGAAGTCTCTCCCATTGGCGCAGGTCACCGGAGTTGGTCTGAACCGGGAGGAGTTGAGCCAAAACCCCAGATTAAATGATTATGTGGTCCAAGACCTTAACCGGGATCCGGTCTTACCTTTTGCAGACCACAGTTTTGACGCGGTGATCTGCACCGCCTCCGTGGAGTATCTCATCCGACCGCTCACGGTCTTTGCCGAGGTACGTAGGATTCTGCAACCGGGCGGTCTTTTTATCCACACCTTTTCCCACCGCTGGTTTCCGCCCAAAGTCATCAGGATCTGGACGGAAATTATGGAATGGGAACGCCCCGGGTTGGTGTTGGAGTATTTTCTAAGGTCCGGGGCTTATGACAACCTGCGGACATTCTCTGCCCGAGGCTGGCCCCGGCCATCCTGGGACCGCTACTATCCCATGGTTCCACATGCAGATGCGGTTTATGCCGTCTGGGGACAGACCAAAAAGTGATGGTAAAGAATTTTCTGAGTTGAGGGTGAGGCCGGGGGGTAAGATGAGGTAGCTTCGTCCTCCGGCCGACCCTCTCAGAACACCCTCAGCTCCGATGTCAATTTCAAGTGGCAGAAGGCCCCAGGCCGATGAGGGGTAGGATTTGATCCAGCCGGAAGAAAACCAAAAAGCGAGGGCCGGCCAGTTTTTCTTTCTCTTGCGGGTAGGTTCGGCGGCGCAGGGAATAGAGCAATTCCGTGTCCTGTTCCTCCCTGACTTTAGTAAGATAAAGCCGTTTGCCTTGATAACCGGGAGCGCTCTCCAAAAAGAGATAGGCGGCATGCGGGTTTTCCTGCAGGTTCTGGTGGGTGCGGCGGTGAGACATGATAAAGGCCACAGTGCCATCCGCCATGACATGGGGGCGGGCAAACACCGCCTGATTCAAAAGACCCTGGGCGTCGGCGGTGGCCAAGACACCATGCCCGGTGGTGCTCTCAAAATAGTCCTTTAATTGATGAGTATCCATGTTGCTCCTTGCTTTCCGGAGTTGTCCTTCTTGTGGCGGCCGCTTTTAGCCTATCTGGGCCAGCTCCTGCAAATATTCAGCAGCCGTGTAAAAACCTGTGACCCGGTGCTTTTCTTCACCCTGAGCAGAAAACAGCAGGGTGGTGGGAGCGCCGGTCACCTTAAACTGGCGCACCAGGTCCATGTGTCCCCGCCCCTCCAGGCGGATGGGGATAAAGCGCTCGTTGACCGCCTTGACCACCGCGGGGTCAGTGAGCGTCTCACTGGCCAATCTGGCGCAGTGAGGACAGCCTTCAAGATAAAACTCCAGCAACAAGGGCAAGTTGGCCTTTTTCGCCTCGGCCAGCGCTTCCTGCCAGTCCTGACGCCAATTTATTTCTGACATGATGATGATCTCCTTTTTAAGTTCGGTGACGTTTTATTGTCGGCGGCGGCCTCCCCGAGACCGCGGGGTCGCTGTCAGCAACCAGGTTCCCCCAGGTGGCCGCAGCAGTTCTGACGATTTTTCAGTTTAAGCCAATTATTGCGCAAGAAGAGGCAGATCTTTCGGGGCCAGGGTTCGGGGCCCCGCAGGTTGGTGAAAAAGGCCCAAGGGCTGGGCCGGTTTTCCTCACACATGCGGTTTTTCCTTACCGTGGGGGCTTTTTGTCCCCGGCGGGGTGAATGACCACCTCAGGCTGCCCACAAGCGTCCAGCTCTTCCTGGCTGGCTTCCGAGGCCTGCCTGAGCGCCTCGAGGGGGGCATAACCATTCATGAGCCGAGCTATCTTTAGATCATGACAAACCGTTTCCGCCTGCCACTGCTTCCACCCTGATAATTTCCTTTTCATTTTCAGGTTGTTCCCCCACAGGTTCATAAGACGAGGAGGCGGGGGTTATCGCCGCCTCCCCGGGGACTGCCGGCCCTTTACCTGAAAGCCAGCAGCTTTATGAAGTCACCGGAGATTAGCCCGGTGGGAAAGGATTGGGGAACATCACCGGAGCCGCCTTGGCCGCCGAATTCCTCTGGTGGTTTGTCAGTCGGGTTGCAGTCTCATCTTTCTGATGTTATCCCATATAGTAATAATTATTATCTTCCCTACAAGGGCCCAATGCAAAATTTTTTGTTAATATTTGGTTAGCAGAGAGAAGAGAGCTTGACCCAACACTGCACCTCTATTCCGAGCAAGAAAAATCGGGAGAGACCATAGATAAAGGCAACTGATGACCTTAGCAGGCCAGGTGACCCATGGATAAGGCGGCGGAGTGGAGAAAGATTCTGAAAGAAAGGTAAAGGTGTGCCCCTTAAATCTTGTTATCCGGACCGTGGCTGTTATGACAGGTGTTGCTGTCGAGGCACCCTACCCGATCCAGGTGGCGCCCCGGGGATTCAGGCAGGGATTGTCAGAGGCGATGGAGAGGGGTAATATATGCGGCGTAATTTCAGCTCTAGACCTCCCCACGAGCCGGAAAACTTTGTAAAAGGTAACATCCTCAAATTAATCTTGATACGGTTAACTGATGGAATATTTCCGCCATAATCTTTCACCAGTTGAAATTAAAATTTTCCTGAAAAAGGTATCGCCTTTGACGGAGGAGCTTCTGATACGGTATTGTTATAAAATCAAATCCACTTGCCCTTTATGCGGTAATCAAGAATTATGCAAAAGTGCAGCTATAAGTTTGTATAGCAGCAGTTTTGATAAAATAACTCATGAAATAATTATGTGTTTAAGATGTAATTACATAAGTATATCAAGGTTATTAACCATCGAAAAGCTATGACAGCATATTTTTCGGGGGATAATAATTTGTCATTCATTGGCTAAGTCAGTGGCGCCTTACGTTGCAGGCGCCTCGGCGGTAGCCGAAAATGGACCGTGGTGAGGTTGCGGGCAGAGAGCAAACTTAGGAAAATGTCAGAGGCAGTAGGGCGCCAGCTGGAATTGTCTGTGCTAGCCCAGTACCTGGGGCACAAGTTTAAGGATCTGAGCCTTCTGGATCAGGCCTTGCGGCACAGTTCCTTTGTGCACGAACAGCCTGAGACCGGTCCGAGCAATGAACGGCTGGAATTTCTGGGGGACGCAGTGCTGGCCCTTACCGTCAGCCACCTGTTGCTGGGGGCATTCCCTGCGGACTCGGAAGGGGAACTGTCCAAGCGGCGGTCGGCCCTGGTCAACACCCAGCAATTGGCGGCCTTGGCCCGGCAGATGAATCTGGGCGTCCATCTCTTGTTGGGCCGGGGTGAGGAGCAGCAAGGCGGACGCGAAAAAACCTCTCTGCTGGCCGACGCCTTGGAAGCGGTCTTGGCGGCGGTGTTCCTGGACGGCGGTCTAAAAGCAGCCAAGGCTTTCACCAAGCGCTGGTTCGCCGACCTCTTGGCGGCCCCAGAGGCTGTGGCCTGGCGAGACGACAAGACGGCGCTACAGGAGTTCACCCAGGCGCAGGTCAAGAAATCTCCCACCTATCGTCTCATCGAGGAGAGCGGACCCGACCATGCCCGCTGCTTTCGGGTGGAAGTCAGGTTGGGCAGGCAGGTACTCGGTCAGGGAGAGGGACGCACTAAAAAACAGGCGGAGCAGATGGCGGCCCGCCTCGCTCTGGCCTTCCTTAAGGAGAAGCCGGAGCAACTTTAGGGCGGGCCCCAGCAATCTGCCCCGGTCTGCTTACTTCCTGGCCTCGGAGAGGCCGATATGGTAGGATTCGATTTCCACCAGAGCCGAGAAGACTTCTTTGACCCGCTCTTCTACGGCTTCCGCCGCGGCTTGGCGGTAAAAGGCCACGGCCCGCTTTTCCCGTTCATGCGATTCAGCAAAGTTGGCCTGGGGCTCCTTCCGGCAGGCCTTATCATCCGGTCTGATCTCCGGCTTTTTGGTGTGCAGCAGCTTGCTAATCACTGAGGCGTGCTCTGACTCAGCTTTAGCCAGCGCTTTGAACATAGCCTGAGACACCGGTTCCGGGCTGCAGGCCGAAGCGCACAGATAAAAAGAAGCATTGGCCACCTCCAGCTCCAAGGCCTTCTCCAGGTTAGCCCGGGAGCGGTCGCTGAGGTCGGGGATGTAGTTGCGATCCTGGTATTCCTCAGCCGGCACCATATATCTCTCCGGAGCGCCGCAGAAAGGGCAGAAACTGGGAGGGGCAGCCCCCAGATAGGGATCACCGCAGATGCGGCAGCGAAACAACTTCATAGCCATTTCCTTCATTAGCAAACCGCTAATCCACGCGCTGGAAGAATTTTTTCAGGGTCTTGCAAACCGGACAGGCGTCCGGCGGCTCTCCTTCCACGGTATAGCCGCAGACCGGGCAGATATAAGTATCCACCAATTTTTTCTCCGCGGGATTATCCAGAGCTTTTTGAAAGAGTGCAGCGTGGATTTTTTCCACCTCATTGGCATACACAAAGGTGCGTTCCGCCTCTTTGTGGCCTTCTGCCTTAGCAGTGGCAATCATGGCAGGGTACATCTCCCGAAACTCGGCAGTTTCCCCGGCCACGGCTTCCTTAAGATTTTCCACCGTGGACTTGACGGCCCCAAGCGCCTTCAGATGGTTGTGGGCGTGAATGGTTTCCGCCTCCGCCGCCGCCCGGAAAAGACGGGCGACTTGAGGATAGCCTTCCTGGTCAGCCTTGGCGGCAAAGGCGAGATAACGCCGGTTGGCCTGTGACTCCCCGGCAAATGCTGCCCACAGATTTTCTCTGGTCTTATCCATGTCGGCCTCCCTTATTGGTTGCCTGCCAGCAATTTGATGGGAACCCCGCAGCAGACCAGGACGCCGCCGCCGGCTTCCAGGAACTTCACTTTATTGCCACAGACCTTACAAACATAAACTTCATCAGTTTTTGCACCCATTTTGGTTTTCACTCCTCCTCAGTGGTTAGTTTTTCCTGACATCCGGCACAAAGCCCCCAGAAGGTGACGGATTGGCCGTCCACCCGAAAACCCGGCAACAAGTCCGCCGGCAAACTCAGCGCCAGTGCCGGCTCCCAATCCACATCCAGAATGGCTTGGCACCTCCGACAAACGGCATGGGCATGATGGTGTGTGCTGCCATCATAACGGGCCACTTCGTGCAAAGGGTTGACCTTCGTTACCAGACCCTGGCGGCACAACACTTCCAGGGTCTTGTAGATAGTGTTAAAAGAAATAGCTGGCAACTCCTGGCGCACCCCATGGAAGATCTGTTCGGCGGTGGGATGGTCCCGGCGGGATGCCAGCCAGCCCAAGACCGCCAGCCTCTGGGGAGTCACAGATAGTCCCCGGGATCGCAATTTTTTGATGAGCTCATCTTTCATGTTCCTATTATATAATAATTATTCCTGAATATGTCAAGCAAAATATTGCAAAAATTTCCGAGGCGGGAGCTGCCAAGCCAGGTCACCGATACGGTCAATAATGATAGCTCAGACCGGCCTGGAAAAAATTGACATTGAAGGATGAATTTTCCTCATAAAGGCCGGCATTGGAGGAATGGCGATAGCGGTAGGCCAGGGTAAAGCCCAAGCGTGGAGACAGAGCCAGTTCCAGGCCGCCGCCCACTTGCGGGGTAAAATTGAAGGTATGGGCGATGGTGGGGCTGTTGATGTTTTCCCAGATGATACCTGCCCCGCCCTCCACGAAAAGGGTGGCCTTGGGCGGAATCGGCAGAGTAAGTTTAAGCAGTGGGGTCAGGCCGAATTCCCAGCCGTCCTCTTCAGCCCTGGCCACCCCGATTACTCCTTCCAGCACCACGGCCAGGCCCATTCCGCCTGGCAGGGTTTGGCCGGGCCTAAGGAGAAAAACACCCCAATGGGGAAAAAAGTTATAGAGTTTTACTGAGGCCTTGCGGGTGGATTTCCCATAGCCGAAACGCAACCCGATTTCCTGTGACATCCCCCAGGAGCTGGTGCCGGAGAGTGTTACCGTTGCCGTGGTTAAAAAGATTATCAGGATTCTCAATGTAGCCCCCATTATTTCTTTCCCCTTCTGGTTTCCCTTTGAATTTCTGCCAGCATAATGAGGCGGAGTTAAAATGTCAAAAAAATTTTACCTGGGGTGCAAGCAGTAACAACTATAACTAGCAGAAAATAATATAAGTCAGGTCATTTCCCATCGCCCTGCTCAGCATTTGCTAAGGGATGTGCACTTTCCTTGCTGGTTTGAGAGTTAGGAGAAAAATGTCGGCGGTAGTCTTCGCCACTGATATTTTTCGTTGCATCTTCCGACATTTTTAGGCTAGATGAAAACAAAGAGCCGAGAAGGGGGAGTCTTGGCATCGCCTGCTGCTTCAGATGCGGCCAGCAAATCAGAAGGCGCCGGCAGATTCTGGCTTCTTGGCGGCGTTATCACGGCCGTCCTGTTAATCGTTACTGCCCTTTTCAGTTATCGGGGTTTTTCCCGTCTCCAGGTTCTCCGGCAGGAGCAACGGCGTCTGGAACAGGAGAATGCCCGGTTGTTGGCGGAAAATACCCGACTGGCCCGGAGCATAGATCGTCTCCAGCACGATCCTGAGATGATTCAGGACCTTATCCGTCGGGAGCTGAATTATCTCAAGCCCAATGAAGTCATTATCCAGTTCAGCCCATTAGACGGGAGACAAAGTCCAGCGAAGCAGGCGCCTGCCGGCGCTGCCGTCTCCTCCCCAAAACTGGCCGTACCAGGAAACTCGCATGGTAGAGCACCAAATACCGCTCGAACAACTCAGAGAACGCCTGGAGGCAGAGCCCTGCTTGGGGGCGATCCAGCTCCTGGCCGAAACTTACTACCAGCTCAGGCAGTACCCGCAGGCGGCCGAAGCCAGTCGCCGCGGGCTCACTCTCTACCCTGACAGCCTGGAGCTGCAGCTGGTCCTGGGACAAACCCTGGCTGCCCTCAACCAGTGGGACGAAGCCGAGGCAATCTTGCAGCCGGTGCTGGCCAAGATCCGCACTCTAAGCGAACTGTTCCGCACTCTGCAGCACCTCTATGAGCGGCAAGAACGACGTCCCCAAGCCAGTCGGATGAAAACCATTTATCGTCTCCTTTTAGGGGAGCGGCCAGGTGGGAAGGTGGGCGCGGCCAGGATTCTCCCTACCTTGGAAAAATGGCAACGGGTGTTAACAACTTCTATTTCTATTAGGCAAGGGTAAAGTCAGCGATGTATACCACCGCAGATTTTCGCAAAGGTCTTAAAATCGAGATCGAAGGGACTCCCTATCTCATGGTCGACTTTCAGCATGTCAAACCCGGCAAAGGTGGGGCTTTTGTCCGCACCAAACTGAAAAATCTGCTCACCGGACGGGTTCTGGATCAGACCTTCCGCTCCGGGGAACGAGTAAAGGCGCCGGATTTCATGGAAAGGGAGATGCAGTTTCTCTACCGGGAGGGCGACCGCTATTGCCTGATGGATAACGAAACCTTTGAACAGCTTTGGGTGGAGGCCGAGAAACTGGGTGAAGCGCGTCTTTTTCTCACGGAGAATCTCAATCTCAAGGTGCTCTTTTTCAACCAGCAGCCAGTGGCGGCGGAACTTCCCACTTTTGCCGAGTTGACCATAACCCACACCGAACCAGGACTGCGGGGAGACACAGCCAGCGGCGGCAGCAAACCCGCAACCCTGGAGAGCGGCGCCATCATCCAGGTGCCCCTGTTCATTAACCCCGGGGACCGCGTAAAAGTGGACACCCGCACCGGCAGCTATATCGAGAGGGTCAAATAAGAGTTGGGATCAGGCCAGTTTCACCAGTAGCACATGCCTCTTGATGCCGAAGCGGCGGGCTTTCTTTAGACATCTCATAAAGATGTCGACCTTTTGGCGCTTCCGGTAGCTCATCCGGTCCTGAAATTCAAACACCCCCAGACCATGCAGCAAGACCCGGTCGCCGAAGTCTAAACTCAACATCCTTTCCACGTCCTGGCTGACCGCCACCATGCCCTCTTTAACCTTCTTCCCCGAAGCAGTCACCCGGCGCTGGTTATGCCCCCCATAAACCCCAGGGTGATAAGCAGTCACCGTCACAATGGACATACTGACGCTCATGGTGGTTCGGGGAAGCACGCACACCCCCAGAGTCAAGAGACAACAGAGCAATATCTTCTTCATAAATATTGGCCTCGTTTTATGGTGATGCAGCCGGTGTTAGCTAGGTAGTGGGAATTTAATGGCGGAAATCCGCCCAGAGGCGCCAGGGCTATCCCTGGTCTTGGATTCGGTGGTTTTTTCGGCTCTCGGTTGCTGTCTTGGGCCAACTGCCCCACGGGCTGATTTCCCAGCCCGATGAGGCTAATTAGAACCCCGGCCCTACCTTCCCACCACCACCTTCCCAGGAGTGAGGTAAATTACCAAGGGTCGAATATGCACGATTGTTGAATGTAGCTAAACCTATATCGCAAAAAAATCCCTATGTCAAGAAAAAAATTAATCATTGATATATATTCATTTGATATTTATATATATTTTATTTAATTAGAGCTTGTGCTAATTAATACTATGGCAAAAAATACCAAAGCCTATTTTTAAGGAAATAAAAAGTGGTGATTTATATAATTTTTTAACCCTAAAACTAAGCATTAGTGGGATAATAATCTTAGCTAATTATTTGTTTATCAGAATTTATGTTAATGGGGGGATATCTACCGTTATTACAATAAGATATACCTTTTTTTAAATCTGCTTCACATTGATAATTCCCTATTACAGCTGATGCTAGCGCATAATGATGGGATGAAGTGGGGACTGAAAGAAAACAGACAAGAAAGGCCAGGGTTCCAAGAACCCTGGCCTGAAGTCGAAGTGAAAGGGGCTCGCGCACCGCGAGCTTGGCTAAACTCTTCAGGTGCCGCCGTAGCCTATACTGACCATGTCTGCTTCGACCAGGACCGGTACCCGGCGGTCCCCACCGGTAAGTTTGAGCATCTCCTGGAGGTTCTGGTCATCCTTCAGGACATCCCGGTAAATCACCGTATAACCTTCCTGGTTTTTGGCCTCCCGGGCCCGATTGGTAAAGGGGCAGGTCTCCTTGCCGTAAATAATAATTTCTTTCGCCATTATCCTCCTCCTGTGCCGTGGTCTAGATAATAGGCCCGGAGGTAAGTAAAATCCACCAGGTTCAGGATGCCGAGCGGCTCCTCAGAAACGGTGTACTGGACTCCCTCAAACCGGGGGTTGACTTTCTCCTGCAGGTGTTTCATGACCAGATCGGCGATCTGGGGATTGCCGGGGAAGGCCTGAGAGGCATAACCCTTCAGAAAAACTTCTTCCCGCTGCGCCACTTGCTGGCACTGTTGGCGTAACTTCACCCTCAGAGGTTTCAGGGCCTCATCAAAAAAGTCACCAATATCCTCATACTTGGCTTTGATCTGGGAGAAGCTCCATTGACGAAGGTGGCGGTATTCAGCAGCCGTCCCTCCGGCAAGATTTTCCAACGACAAGGTGACCATACTGATGTGGGGGGCGCCCGGGGCATTGGCCGGCAGATAGGCGATTTTGACGACCATCTCCGGATGTTTCGGGTTGCTCAGGAAGAACCCCTGGCTGAAGCGTTTCCCAGGACGATCGTAGTCCTCCTTTTTGCTCAAGTGCCAGCCCTCATTCTCCAGGTAGTGGAGCAGGCGGGCGGCCTTGGGCATGAGGCTTTTCAATTCCGCCAGCCGTCCCCCGCTGGCAATCCCAGGGGACGTCGAGGCCAAGGAGGTTTGAGGCTCAAATTCCGTCCTGCTTTCCGGTCTGGTTTCCTGGGCTGTGGATGATCGTACAGGGCGGGGATTCTCCCAGGCGGCAGTCCTCTCTCCCTTCAGGCCCACAATGAAGGCATAGTGGCCGTTCGGTAGGATCCGGCCTTGGCGCCAAAAAGTATAAGGCCTTTCCGGAATCATCTCCAGGATAACCTGCACCCCCCGCCCAGTGGAGACCTCAGTCCGGAGGCGCTGCACCAGAACCCCGTCACCGGCCAGCTGGGCAGGTAAGCGTCCGGCCCGGGCGAGTGGGAATGCCACCAGCAGATGGGTTTTCCCCTCCGCCTGCACCGGGGTGACCCTGCCGTCCACCGCCCGGTTGGCCATCACGGTAAGATAGGTAGTATCCTCCAGGCGGCTGAGTCCGAGGGACGTTACCTCCGTGATCGGTGGCAGGCCCCAGCTAACCTGGGGCAGCACCGCCAACAGGAGAGTTGCCCAAAGCAGACCCGCCGTCCTGCCCACCATGAATCTTTCTCTTTTCATCCGCCTGTCTGCACTTTTTTGAAATTGATGCATTGCTGGGGAGGACACCCCGGATGCCAGTCGCCGGTCAGGTCCACCGCCAGATACTGGCCCCCCTCTCCGGGGGTAGCGATCATCAGGCCGCCTTCCTTGGTATAGAACCAGAGGCGGCCATCCGCCACTCGCCATTTTAATTTAAAGGATTTGCCTTCCTGGGCCAGACTCCAGGTAGCCTCGCCGTTTTCCTTGAGGTGAAGGTCAATATAACCTGAATCGGCGAAGGGTGCCAGCGAGCGATAGGTGCCGGCAAAGGGCAGGCGGGATTCGCCGCACCCCCACACCAGCAACCAACCCAGAGTCAACCCCAAGGCAAATGCCCGCTTCAGACTGTTTGTCTTCATATTTTCCTTTCCCGCCAAATGAAGCCGCCGCGATCCAACACAAAGAGACGGTCATAGAGAAAGATTTGGATGGTCATGAAAAGCATACCGGCGTTTTTCACGACTTTCCACCAGGTCACCGGCTCGCCGGCTTCACCCACACACCCGCAGTTGATGGGCAGACCATAGATCAGGGCATGGACCAGGCCGACCATAAAAATGATGTTCATGCCGCCGATAAGGGTGGCGGCGGTGCGGGTCCGGATGCCCAGAATCAGAAACAGCCCGGCCACCAGTTCGGCCCAGGGGAGAATAAGGGCCCACAAGTTCACCCCCCAAGCCGGCATCATGCCGTAATCCACCACATTCATGGCAAAGACCGCCGGCCGCATGATTTTGCTCAGGGCAAATTGAATGAAGATCACTCCCAGAAGCAGCCGGCAAAACACCGCCAGATAAGGGCTGCGGCGCACCTGGGGGATCAGGATAAGTCCGAAAATGCTGACCGGTAGCCATTCCAGATAGCCAGCCAATCCCAGGGGCAGAGGTGGAAGTTCTTTCCCTTTTATTTCCTCCCGGGGAAAGGCGTACTCCCAGGCACGGTAGTTGCCGTTGAGCACCATCACCTTATCGTGGCCCTTGTCCTTGAGCAGGCGGGCCAATTCAATGTCGAAGCGCCGGCTCACTGTACCGCCGTAAACAATAATGGGGGCATCAGCCGGCAGCTCCATCTGCATCATCATGAACTTGAACATGGGGTACATCAGATCAAAAAAGACCACCGGCAGATTGAGAGCGCCCTTAATGTGCCGATCCTCATAAAAACTATTCTTGCGGGCGTCGACAAACACCGCTTGCTTTTTGCGGTATATGTCCGCGCCCTGCTCCAGGGAAATCTCGGTCGGCAGGGCTTTGTTAGACCAGTCGTGCACCAGAGGGATCTGATTGTCGTTGTACATGTTGAAGATCAAGGCAAAGACGATGCTCACACCCACAATGAGGAGGTAATCAAACCAAGAGATCTGGCGGAGCTTTACCTGGTGCACCACTTCCTGCTCCAGGCGGTGGTCACCGGAGACCAGCCAGTTGGCCATCTGTTTGATGATGTGCCGGGCCAATTGGGGGTTGTGATCCAGCACCCAATCAAATTCGCTCTTGGAAATTTGCAGGAGAGTGGCCTCTTCCAAAGCTTCCACGGAGGCCGTGCGCGGCTGGCCAGTGACCAGGGCCACTTCCCCGAAGTAGGAGCCCGGCCCCAAGTTGGTGAGTTCAGTGCGGATACCTTCGGCGGACTGGCGAAATACCCGCAACCGCCCTGACTTGACCACATAAAAATCTTCCGGCGCATCACCTTGTTTGACAATAATGGTTCCGGGAGGAACGGTGACTTCCCGGCCGACATTTTCCAGTCGTAGTCCCTCAGCCATGGTCTCAGTTCGAGCATTCCCTGTCTTTTTCATGGGGCCTTCTCATCTCCGCCTGGCAATGTCAACTTGCGCTTGCGCCAAAAGCCTTTGGTTTACCTCTATCACATTATCGCTGATAAGTGAACCGCCGGCTTAGGAAAAACTAAATTGAGTAATTTCACTCTCTTCCTGGACAGCACAAAAATTTATACTACTCCTGGTGCAGGTAACCTCCTGAATTCACTAGCGCCAAGATTCTCCCTGCTGGTCTTTTTCTCATTTTGAGAAAAAAAATCTCGCTTTTGTGCTGACTCTCTCAAGCAGAGAAAAATTTATTTAAAGCCCGGGGGAAGAATCCTCAGCTATTTTTTTTAACAGCAATAATAGAGAGTTAACCACTGGAGTCGCCGGCCTTTTTTGGCAAGGCCCTTGCATATTAAAGCGCTCAGATAAAATTCTGCTTGAAGCGAGGAACTTGACGACCATGCGAACTGCCAGCAAGGCGTTGCCCTTAGTGCCGGGAAAATGGCGCAGCCAGGAAGAGCAACGTCTTCAGATTTTGGATCTGGTTTTAAAAATCCTGGTGCCTGCCGTTCTGTTGCTCTGTTTCGTCGTGGCCTTAAAATTCGGCTCCTTCAACGGCTACCTGACTCTGCTCAGCCGTCAAAGTTTTGCCTCACCGCTCTTGGCCTTGGGGGCGGGGTTCACCCTGAGTGTCTTGGCCTTCCAGGTATGCCGCACAGTGTTGTGGTGGCGCTACCAGCCCTACCAATTGCCGGCCGGACCGCTGCCTGCAGTGACGGTGATCATTCCGGCCTACAATGAGGGCGCGATGGTGGAAAAATCCATCTATGCGGCAGTAGCTTCTGATTACCCGGCCGACAGACTGGAAATTATCTGCATCGATGATGGCTCCCAGGACGACACCTGGGAGTATATCCACCGGGCCCAACAGCGCTTTCCTCATCTTATCAAGGCCATCCACTTCCCCCAGAACCGGGGTAAGAAAGAAGGTCTGTATACCGGCTTTAGGGAGGGGAAGGGCGACTTCTTCATCACCATTGACTCAGACAGCATAATCCGTCCTGACACCATCAAGCAGGTTATTGCCCCCATGCTGGCGGACTCGCGGATAGGGGCGGTGGCCGGCAATGTCAAAGTGCACAACCGCTTCCGGAGTCTTTTGGCCCGCATGCTGGCGGTGCGCTTTGTCCTGGCCTTTGATTTTCTGCGGGCTTCTCAGTCCATGTATGGCTGTGTGACCTGCACTCCCGGCGCCCTCTCTGCTTACCGGGCTTCCGCCCTGCGACCCATTCTGACAGACTGGCGTCAGCAGACGTTTTTAGGCCGACCGGCCAATATTGGTGAGGACCGGGCCTTGACCAACTTTGTCCTGCGCCAAGGCTATTACTCCGCTTACCAACGCACCGCCATCGTCCACACCATGGTGCCGGAAAGCTATCGCGGGCTGTGCAGGATGTACCTGCGCTGGGATCGCGCCAATTTCCGGGAATCGATTGTCCAGCTCGGCTATCTGTTTACCAAATATCGTCAACGGGATAGGTTGCTGCCCATCGTCGATTTCTTCATCACCCAGATAGAGTTTCCCCTGACCTATCTCTTCCTGGGTCTGCTCCTGGTCTCCTTTGTCCTCTACCCTATCGTCATGGTGAAATTCTTCGCCGGCTTGGGCATCATCACCCTGGTGTATATGTATTATTACTATCACCAGGAACGGGACTTCGAGTTTATTTACGGCATCCTGTACTCGTACTTCGCCTTCTTCGCCCTTAATTGGGTACAACCCTGGGCCTTCCTTACTCTCACCAACGACCGCTGGCTGACCCGCTAACAGGGTCTCCAATTTTCCAGTCTTAGTATCAAAGGCTCTGCGCTGGGGGCGGGCTGCCAACCCGCCCCCAGACCGGGTTTTTGATGTTTCTTTCGGCTGTCGCCTTTCGGTTCACCGCTTTCGACAATCATTATCAAAACCTGCCCCCCAAAGACCCGGCATAGCCGGTAAGTTCCACGTAGCCCCGGCCCGAGACAGATTCGGAGCCTTTTTTTCCTTGGATGGCCACCTGCCCCTCCCAGTAGATGAGGCGAGCGGCGCCGCCGGTGCGCAGTTCTTGGTCATGGTAGGTGGGGGTAAGTCTCAGGTGATAGCCGGTGGCCGGGATGGTGATTTCCCAGGCCGCCGGATAACTTGCTGCTGAGTGGGGAGATTTCCAGGCCCCTTGGGCCTGCACCTCAAAATCTGCCAATCTGAGGTGGTGAGCATGGCCCTGGGAATCCACCCAGGTGCCCGACGAAGCCGCATCGAGGCCGCCATCCTGGCGGCGCAGGAGATAAAGCATAATTTCTGCCCCGTCGCTCAATTGCAGAGCGAACCAGTCCCATCCCACCAGGTGCGACGGCATCTGGCCGGTGGAAAATTCCCGGTCCAGCCAGCTCTCTCCTGACACCATGAAACTGCGGCCCTTGAGGGTTACTCGGCCTCGGCTGAGCAGACGGGTGACAGAGTAATAATAGCTGGCTGCCGCGCCCTTTTCGGCTTTGCGGCTATAACCGCCCTCGCCGTGCAACACCGGTGGTTTTAGAGGGCACAACACCAACTCCAAGGCCGCCTCCTCATCTCCGGCCCTAAGGTGATGTTCCTCTCCCAGAGCCTCGGCCTGCCAGTCGTCGATCCAGACCTTGAGACAGTCTGTTTCCGCACCGGCCAGACCCATGGCACCGCGTCCCACCTTCTCCTTGAACAGAAAACTGCGCAAACCCGGGGCGGTCAGGGCCAGATGGGCAAAATACACGTTCCGGGCTGCCCAGGCTGAGGGCGCGGGGGAACCCGGTCTTTTTAAGCCCACCCGGAAAAAGGTTAGCTGATAGCCAAATCTTTCGCCGTCGTCTGAGTTAAGATGCCCGGAATAATACCACCACTCCGTCTTGAACTCGGGATGCGCCCCGTGATCCCGCGGAAAACTGAATTCCCGCCCCGGCCTCACACTCTTAAAATCATTCTGGCTGCTGAAAGCCAGCGCCCAAAAATAGAAAGAAAAAAGGATTACTCGGGCAAAAGTCTTCATGTTAAATCGGCCTCATTGCCAAAATAACTGACCGCTTGCACCCAAATCGTCCTATGATTATATTAAAATAGAACAAAAAGAAAGGGGGCTATTGTGATGCGCGCCAAGTGCCTGATGGAGGAATTGGAACAGCGGGAGCTGGATTCCTTTGATCTGATCAACGTTCTGGGGCTGTTAAAGGAATCTGATTTTAAGGAAATCTGGCGGCTTTACAGTCCTGGTGGCACCCAACCGGGGAAGATTGACCTCAGTTTGACTCTTGACTCCTACTATGTCGGGATGACGGTGGAAAGCCTCGCCTCCCTGGCGCTCTCGCCGAAATATCAGGCCACCCCCCACCTGATGCAGGCTCTGATCCGGCGTCTCCTCTGTGGGCACCGCCATGGCCTGATTCTGGAAAAGTTGCGGAGTTACCAGGTGCCCATCGAGGATGGCAACCAGTTGAATCTTTCCTGCTCCGTCGGCACCTACGGGGTGGACATGGTGGTCAACCGCCACCCCGAGGCCCCTGAATACCGCTTCAAAAGATTCGGCACCAGCCGGGTGGAGCAGGAAGAGCAGCGGCCGCTGGACCATTACGACGTGGTCTCCATTCTCTATCTGGCCCAATGGAACCAGACCCAGCGGGTGATAGAGCGCTATGTGCCCCAGGAACTCTTAAATGAAGGCACGGAAGAAGAGCAAGTAGTGCGCTTTCCCAGTGTGGCCGGCGATTATCGGGTGGATTTCTTCTTCCAGCGGATTAAGAATGATATCCCCCGCGACCTCCCGCGGCGGGGCAACGTGGACGTGGCCACCATGCACCAGGTGTTGCGCCGCATCTTTTCCCAGCATACGCCGGAACTGGTGGCGCGGGAACTCACCAACAACGGCATCGTCATCACCCCTCAGGAGGTGGCTCAGGAATTTGTCCTGGCCCGCATCGTCAACGACAACTATATTGAAATGCGCTACACCCGGAAACAGTAAAAAGGGAGAATTATTCGCCTTCCTTTCCTCTGCTGGCGGGGGGCTGCAGGTGTGCACGCGCCTCGGCCCCATCCGGCTGCTTGGCTCGGCCCCCCCGCTGAAATCCTGCCGCACCCCTGTTAAGGATTGAGGTTTGTCATGCACAGAATCCGAAATTCCTGGTTGACCGCCATGGTTTTGGTGGTGGCGGTTTTTTGGGCCTTCCCGGCATTTGGCCAGCCAAGAAACATATTCATCATGATCAGCGACGGCGCCAGCTTCGGAGCCTGGGACATGACTGACCTTTACACCCAGGGCCGTACTGCTTCTTCCATCTACTTCGGACCGGAGTTCAGAAAATTTTTGATGACCACCTTTCCCCTGAATACCTCCACTTTCCCCACCGGAGGGCAGGTGCCGCAGGTTAGCTATGACCCCCACCAAGCCTGGGACACCACCCCGGACAACGGCGAGGAGGAAGGCTATCCTTATTTTTTCAAGGCCTATCGGTATCTCAGACAAAACTACACGGATTCCGCCGCCGCGGTCACTGCCATGGCTTGCGGCCAAAAAACTTATCGCCACGCCATCAACTGGAGCAATGAGCCGGCCGGCGGCGGGTCTCCCCTCACCCCCAATATACCAGAACTGGCCAAACAACATGGCCAGGCGGTGGGCACCATCACCTCGGTGCCTTGGTGCCACGCCACTCCGGCCGGTTTCAGCAACGCCCATAACATCAGCCGCCGGAATTACCAGGCCATTGCCAATGCCATGCTGGCCGGCCAGGTCATGGACGTCATCATGGGCGCCGGCCACCCCCAATACGACCACAATGGGCGCCTGGTGATCGCCTCCTATAACGATCCCGCCATCACCGACCAGCGGGCCAAATACATGGGCGGGCGGGCCACCTGGATCGCTTTGCATGAAGGAACCCACCCGCAAGGGTGGAAGTTAATTGAGAGCAAGGCTGAGTTTGAGGTCATTGCCGAGGGTGGCTCTGGGCCCTTTCCTCCCCGCCTGCTGGGAGTGGCGCAGGTGGCTGAAACCTTGCAGCAGAAACGCGACGGTTATGACCTCACTGATAAGGTGGATGATGACCCGCCGATCCCCCACGTCCCCACCTTGTTGACCATGACCAAGGCGGCCGTGCATCTGTTACAGACTAAAAGCCGGGCCAGCGGGAATAAAGGCTTCTTCCTGCACATTGAGGGCGGCGCCGTGGATTGGGCCGCCCACGCCAACCAAACCTCCCGCCTCATCGAGGAGCAGCGCGATTTCAATCACTGTGTAAGGTGGGTGGTCAGTTGGATTGAGAAAAACGGCGGCTGGGCTGATAACCTGTTGATCATCACCACAGATCACGGCAACGGTTTGCCAATGGGAGCAAATTCCGGGGTCATCCCCTTCCAACGCCTGCAACCAGCTGACGTTAGCGGCATCCCTCGGGTTAAATGGCATAGCAACAAACACACCAACGAATTGGTCCCTCTCTTCGCCCGGGGAGCCGGGGCGGAAGTCTTTGACTCCCTCGTGGAGGGCACCGATCCTTATTTTGCCAGGTTTTACCCTGATTGGGGCAAGACAGGCTTTGACGGCCGCTATGTAGATAACACGGCAGTGTATAAGGTTCTGGCCGCCGCCCTGGCGCCCGGGCAAAAAACTCAGCAGCGAGCGCTTGGGTGGCAGGAAGGCCGCCCTCTCAGCCATACTTGCCGGTGATATAATCCTCCGTCATGGGGTTTTGGGGGCGGGTGAAAATTTGTGGGGTAGGGCCGAACTCCATGAGTTCACCCAAATACATGAAGCCGGTGTCGTCGGAGACCCGGGCCGCTTGCTGCATATTGTGGGTGACAATGATGATGGTGTAGTCTTTTTTCAACTCCGCCATGAGTTCTTCGATGCGCAAGGTGGCCAGCGGGTCCAGGGCCGAACAGGGTTCGTCCATCAGCAAAATCTCCGGCTCCACCGCCACCAGCCGGGCAATGCATAGGCGTTGTTGTTGTTCCTCAGAAAGTGTCAGCGCATTGGCAGACAGTCGGTCTTTAAGTTCCTCAAAGAGATGCACGGCGCCCAAGGACCTCTCCAGGATCTCCTTCAGTTCCTGGTGGCTGTGGCGACCATGGAGGCGCGGCCCATAGACTACATTGTCAAAAACGGACAAAGGGAAGGGATTGGGCCGTTGAAACACCATGCCCACTCGTTTCCGGAGTTGGGTCAGATCCACCCCTTTATTATAGATATCCTGCCCGCTGATGAACACCTCTCCGGTGATGCTCACGCCATCGATGAGGTCGTTCATGCGGTTGAGACATCTCAACAGGGTGGACTTGCCGCAGCCTGAGGGCCCGATGAGGGCAGTAATGTTGTGGGCCTTAAAGGTGGCGTTGATGTCTTGCAAGGCCTGAAAATCGCCGTAATAAAGGTTGAGGTTCTTGATCTTGATAATCTCGGGGGAAGACTCGCCAACCATATCCATCCATTCCCTTCGCCCTGTGTTTACGGTTTTCGATCTCAGCCGAACCGGCCGGAGATATAGTCCTCCGTACGCTTGTCCTGGGGGACAGTGAAAACCTGGGCGGTGTTTCCCAATTCGACCAGCTCGCCCATGAGCAGAAAGGCGACCCGTTCCGTCACCCGGGCGATCTGCTGGGTATTGTTGCTCACCAGGATGATGGTGTAGTCCTTCTTCAGATCAGACAGGGTCTGCTCAATCTTGGCGGTGGAGATGGGGTCCAGCCCGCTGGTGGGCTCATCCAGCAGGATGACTTCCGGCTGCATGGCCAGAGTACGGGCCAGGCAAAGGCGCTGTTGCTGCCCTCCGGAGAGCTTCAGGGCCGATTCATGCAAGCGATCCTTGACCTCGTCCCAGAGTTGGGCGGCGACCAGGCTCTGTTCCACCAGTTCTTCCAGCTCACCCCGTTTTCTTTTCCCGAACAAGCGCGGCGCCAAGGCCAGGTTCTCAAAAATGGTGCGGGGCAGGGGGACAGGGACGCTCAGCACCAGGCCCATGCGCCGCCGCAGGTTTACCACGTCGTAGTCAGGCTGCAGGATATCTTCCCCGTCCAACCACACTTTCCCCTCCACCCTGGCCCCGGCGATCAGATCCGACATTCGGTTGAGCACCCTGAGCAAAGTCGTCTTGCCGCTCTTGGCCGGGCCCATAAACCCGAAAATCTCATGGGGGCAAATCTCCAAGGATAGCCCGTCCAGCGCCCGGAAATCTCGATAAAAGAAGGTGAGCTGCTGGATGATGATCTTACTGTTTTCTACCGCTACCATGAACGGGTGGTTCCCACTGAAAATTAGAATTTTTCTCCCAGAACCCAGAACCTTTTAAGAGTAGCGTCTCAGAAAGCGCTGCATCAGGCTGTAGGCGGCGATATTGAGGGCTAGAATGGAGATCATGAGGATGGCCGCGGTGCCGTAGGCATTGGGCATAGAGAGGCCCTCACGAGCCAGGATATAAAAATGCACCGCCATGGTGCGCCCTGAATCAAACAGACTGGTGGGAGTCCGGAGGGCCGCGCCGGCGGTAAACAAAAGAACCGCCGTCTCCCCCAGCGACCGCCCCACACTCAGCATGATGCCGGTGGTAATGCCGGGGAGGGCGGAGGGCAGCACCACCCGGGTGATGCCCTGCCACTTGCTCAGGCCCAGAGAATAGCACACCGTGCGATACACCGGAGGCACGGCTTTGATAGCCTCCTCACTGGTCCGGATGATGATGGGCAGCACCATGATGGCCAGGGTCAAGCCGCCCGACAGCACCGACCAGCCTAATTTCAGTTTCATGACGAACAGCACAAAGCCGAAAAGACCCAGGATGATGGACGGCACACCGGCCAGGCATTCCGCCCCGAAGCGAATCACCTGGGTAACCCAGCCCTCCCGGGTATATTCGGTAAGATAAATGGCGGCGCCGACCCCAAAGGGCGTGGCCAGCACAATGGCCACCAGAGTGATGTATAGAGTAGCTACGATGGTGGAGAAGATCCCTCCGGCCCGCCCCATATCCTGGGGTTCCTGCGACAGGAAAGTGAGATTCACCTGGGGCAGCCCCTCCACTGAAACATTGATGATGATGCAGAAGAGGATAACCAGAGTCAGGCCGGTAAGGAACCAGAGAAGGGCTTTGACCAGCACTTGGGCGATTTTGGGGTCTAAACGCATGAAATGTCGATCTGGGTTCGGCAGTTTTTCGTGGTTATTTTTTTAATTAATATAATCATTAACTTAAATAGCATCGAGTTTCTGTTTGATCTCGCCCCGGGTTGAGGCTCATCGTCGGCGGGCGAGGAAAGTGGCCGTGAGGTTCAGAATCATGATCATCACAAAGAGTACAATACCGGTGGCAAACAGGGCCTCCCGGTGGCGCCCGGCAGCATAACCCAGTTCCAAAGCGATGTTGCTGGTCAGGGTGCGCACCGGGTCCAAAAGGGAGCGGGGAATTTGCAGGGCGTTGCCCGCCACCATAATGACCGCCATGGTTTCGCCGATGGCCCGGCCCATGCCGAGGATAATGGCCGTAATAATACCGGAGCGGGCGGCGGGCAGGACCACCCGTTGCACGGTCTGCCAATGGGTGGCGCCCAGGGCAATGGACCCCTGGCGGTACATATCCGGCACCGCGGTCAAGGCATCAATGGAAATGCTGATGACGGTGGGCAGCACCATGATGCCTAGAATGATGGCGCCGGTCAGGAGCGACAAGCCCGGGCCTCCCAGATAGGTGCGAATCAGTGGCACCAGCCAGATAACCCCCAGAAAGCCATAGACCACGGAGGGGATGCCGGCCAGAAGCTCCAGAGTGGGTTTGAGGATCCTGGTCAGGCGGGGGGGGGAAAACTCTGCCAGGATAATGGCACAGGCCAATCCGAAGGGCACTCCCAGCACCATGGCGCCCAGGGTCACCAGGATAGAGGAGATGATCATGGCCAGGATGCCGAAATGACCTCGGGTCGGGGCCCAGTGACTGCTCAGGATGAATTTCTGGAGGCCGGTATGGAGGATGAGGGGAAACCCTTCCAGGAAGATGAAAATGGTGATCAGGGCCAGGGAGGCGATGGCGGAGAGCGCCAAGAGAAGCAGTACCCCCTCCACCAATTTTTCCTGAGATTTCATTTTATCGCCACCAGACCTTCCTTTTCCAGGAGGCGTTGCCCTTCCGGGCTGAGAATGAACTGAACAAAGGATTGACACAGACCACTGGGGGACGCCATGGACACCAGAAGAAAACGCCGGGCCAACTTATAGCGCCGGGATTTGATGTTTTCCGCGCAGGGGGCGACGCCGTCGATGGGCACCGCCTTGACCCGCTCATCCACCAGTCCCACGGAAATATAGCCGATGGCGTAAGGGTCGGAGGCGACCAGTTCTCGCACCGCGCCGTTGGAGTCCTGCACCAGGGCGCGAGGGGTGACCTCCTCCTTTCCCATGAGGATGTGTTCAAAGGTGTCCCGGGTACCGGAACCCTCTTCCCGGCTGATGACATGGATGGCATGAGAAATCACGTCCAGCTCCAACCAATCGGTGAGCCGGCCGGAAAAAATCTGCCGCAGTTCTTCCACGGTCAGATTTTGCAAGGGATTGCTGGGATGGACGATAATGGCGATGCCGTCCCAGGCAATGGGAATCTGGTGCAAGTCCCGTTCTGAAGCGGCCAGTTCCCGGGAAGAGGCCCCCAGATGGGCAGCACCGTGACGGGCCGCATAGATGCCGGCGCTGGAGCCGCCTCCCTGAACGTTGATACAGACCTGGTGATGGCGCTGCATATAGACTTCGGCCAGTTTCTCCGCGAAGGGCTGCACCGAAGTGGAACCGGCGATGATCAGGGGCGGCGTCAGACTCTCCCCCCGGCGACAGCCCCAGAGAAGCCACACCACCAAACAGAGCACCACCAACGGCCAAGCCTGGCTCAAATATGTCAAGACCCTGTGGGTCATCAAATCTCTGCCAGGACCCAGCGCCGCCGCCACCGTGAATTTTCCCGCCAACAACAACTGCAGATCGACGGAGGCCGCTGACTGTTAACTTTCTACGTGGATTCAGTTCAGACACCTTAACGGCTGAACCGTCTGACATATTATCGGAAAAATAGCAAGTCGCCAACCTTTTAGCCACCAGGAAGGGGCGAAAAGTTTTTCCGAGGCTCTTTTTCGGAAAGCCCCTTACCTTGGCTTAAGTTTGTCGGTAGGAATAGGAAAAGGCGGCAAGATTTTTACCCCGGTCTCCAAAAAGCATGTTTTCTAAATTAAGTAAACATGTTAAAATAACTTAACTTTAAACTGAGGAGAAAAAGACATGTGGCCCCATCTGCTTATCATCGTGATGTTTACTGGTTTTTGTTGCTTGGCGCCGACGTCTCAGGTAGACGCCGCAGTGGTGGGAAATTTTACCGAGGTGGAAGGCCGGGTGGATCTCCTCAGAGGCGGCAAACTGCCAGCAGTGGCCGCCAAAGTGCAGGACGGGGTGGAAGCGGGAGATGTGGTGCGCACCAAATCCGCCTCCCGGGCGCAGTTGAAGTTTGTGGACGACACCACCATGAACATCGCCCCCAGCAGCCGGGTGGCCATCGAAGAATACATGTACGATGCCGCCAAAGGTCAACGCCGGGCGGTGATGCAGGTTTTTATGGGTCTGGTGGAAACCACGGTCACCAAAATATTTCCGGGCAAGGAGCCGGATTTTCATCTCAAAACCCACACCGCGATCATGGGAGTGCGCGGCACCAAGTGGTACGCCCGTTTACTGCCCAAAGCAACCGAAGTTTACACCGAAAACAGCCTGTTGTCGGTGCGCAATATTTTCCCGGAGGTGGCGGGGGAAGTATTACTAAAGAAGCTGCAATACACCCTGGTGGGGGCAAACCTGCCGCCCACGGTGCCCATGGACATCACCCCCGATGATCTCAAGTTGATCCAAAACCTCTTCAGGATCCAGCAACAGGTGAGCGGCGCGGGCGGTGCCGGAGGGCCTTCCCAACCTTCCCCCACGGGCGCTACCATGGGGGCCGGCAAGACTACCACGGTGAGCCAGATAACCGCCCTGACCCAGCAGACCACACAGAGCAACCTGGTGCTCAATCCCACCAGCGCCATATATGTGCCACCCACCATCACCCCGGTTGTGTCCTCAACCACCACTACGTCCAGTGTCCTGGCACCTTTCTTTATCCAGATGCAATGGGGCAGCGGCGCAGGAGATCTGGACCTGCATCTCACCGGCCCCCAAAGCTCTCGGTTTCATGTTTATTTTGGCCAGATGGGAAGCTTGACCAGCCAGCCTTATGCCCTGCTGCACAACGATTGGCTCCACCCCTCCGGGAGCGAAGTGATCACCGTCAGCCAATTCAATCTGGGGGACGTATATCGAGCCTCGGTGTATAATTATAGCAACCCCTCCCCCACCAGCACCCAACTTGCCACCAGCTCTGGGGTCTCCCTCCAGGTGATCAAAGGCGGCACGGTGGTCGATGCCAGCGGCGCGTTGAATGGCAAGGCCGTGCAAGGGGGCACCATGGTTGTGACCGTCACCCCTACCACGGCTCAGGCCGGCAATACCTGGCAGGCGGTGGAGATCAACCCCACCAACGGTCAAATCAACCCGGTGAACAAGATTGTTAATTCGGCCAACTCGGCCAGTGTTCAGTAAGACAGGTCTCGGTTTTCAGTTGGCAGCCAAAACCCGACGCAGGCCGGCCTCGGCCGGTCGCGTCGGGCTATACTGTCTTCGGAGTTCAGGTTGTAGCGCCATGTGGTGCCGCCGCCTTTTCTGCGCCCTTCTTCACCACCACCCACGCCTGCTAAGATAGGATCAATACAGGCGCCTCTCCCCTCGCAACCCGTGACTACTTATGCCTATGGTGCTTAAATAAGCAGACGTCCTTGCTCGAGGGCGAGGACATCAGCTTCCGGATTTCCACCGACCAGTTCGTCCAGATTATTCGCCCGGGCCGGGAAACCAGAACCACTGCCCGCTATGATCAAACCCGCCTGCACCAGATGCTGCTCTCCTATCCGGGGAAATTAATGCGAGAATTGTTATCTCACCTTGACAGCCTTGGGATGTCAACGTAATATCAAACGTTGAATTTGATTGAATTGCGCCCTTCGATGTCCGCCGGCCGGAGGCAGAAGAAGCCGATGAACGGATACTTGCGGTGGTGCCACCCGATGTCTCTGTCATCTGCAATTCTGCCAGGTTAGATGAACGGGGTTGCCGTGGGGCACCGGATTTTATTAGCGACATCCTATCTTAAGCTGACGGCTGAACACCATATTCACCTGATGGCGCCCCCACTCTCTATCTCTGGATTTGAACCCGGAACCTGCAAAGCAACCCCTCATAGCCTGGCGACCTACCTAAGGTCATGAAAAATTTTATTCAGGATAAAGCCATCAGAACTTGATAAATCGGGAGTAGCTCATGCAAGCTCGTTATGAGCCCCGCCGGGTGGAAGAAAAGTGGCAACACTTTTGGGAAAAACGGCGGTTGTTTCAGGCGGTGGAGGACTCAAGCCGCCCCAAATACTATGTCCTGGAGATGTTTCCGTACCCTTCCGGACGGATACACATGGGGCATGTGCGCAATTATACCATCGGCGATGTGGTGGCCCGCTATAAGTGGATGCGGGGTTTCAACGTACTGCATCCCATGGGTTGGGACGCCTTCGGCCTGCCGGCGGAAAACGCCGCCCTGGCTCATGGGCGTCACCCGGCGCAGTGGACCTATGACAATATTGCTTATATGAGGCGCCAACTCCAGGCCCTGGGCTATAGCTATGACTGGCAACGGGAGCTCGCCACCTGCGATCCCGACTACTATCGCTGGGAGCAGTTGGTGTTCATCGAGATGTTCAAGCGGGGGCTGGCCTACAAGAAGATGGCCCCGGTAAACTGGTGCCCCCGTTGTCAGACCGTGCTGGCCAATGAGCAGGTAGAAGACGGCGGCTGCTGGCGCTGCGACACCCCGGTGGTCTTAAGGGAGCTCTCCCAGTGGTTCTTTAAGATCACCGCCTATGCCGAGGAGTTGTTGAACGATCTGGACCGTCTCAGCCACTGGCCGGAGAGGGTGCTCACCATGCAGCGTAACTGGATCGGCCGTTCCGAGGGAGCCGAAATCCGCTTCCCCCTGGTGGGCGGCGATGAGGACATCGTGGTGTTCACCACCCGGCCTGACACCCTGTGGGGGGCCACCTTCATGAGCCTGGCCCCGGAACACCCCCTGGCTTTGAGTCTGACGGCCGGCACCGCGCAGGCCGGCGAAGTGCAGCAATTTGTTGACTTCTGGCGGACCCGTGACCGCAGCCGGGGAGTTTTGGAGGAAATCACCAAAGAAGGCGTGTTTACCGGCCGCTATTGCCGAAATCCCGTCACCGGCTGGGATATGCCGGTTTACGTGGCCAACTTTGTCCTCATGGCATACGGCACCGGGGCGGTCATGGCAGTGCCGGCCCATGATCAGCGGGACTTTGAGTTTGCCCGCAAGTATGAGCTGCCTGTGCAGGTGGTCATCCAGCCCCGGGCCCAGACCCTGACTCCTGAGAGCCTGACCGCGGCTTTTGAAGAGGACGGCGTGTTGGTAAACTCAGGCCCTTTTAATGGTCTTTTCGGGGGGGAGGCCCGGGCGGCCATCATTGCCTTTTTGGAGCAGGAGGGGCTGGGAAAGCGGGCAGTGACTTATCGCTTGCGGGATTGGGGCATTTCCCGCCAGCGTTATTGGGGGGCTCCCATCCCGATTATCCATTGCGACCGGTGCGGCCTGGTACCGGTGCCGGAGGCGGACCTGCCGGTGGTCTTGCCCCTGCAAGTCGAAATCACTGGGGAGGGAGGGTCACCCTTGGCCGGCTTGCCGTCCTTCTGGCGGGTCCCCTGCCCGAGCTGCGGGGCAGAGGGTCGGCGGGAAGTGGATACCATGGACACTTTTGTGGAATCGTCCTGGTATTTTCTGCGCTATGCCTGCCCGGACTTTAATCAGGGAGTTCTGGACCCGGACCGGGTCAACTACTGGCTGCCGGTGGACCAGTACATCGGCGGCATCGAGCACGCGGTGCTGCACCTGCTCTATGCCCGGTTTTTCACCAAGGGGCTGCGGGACCTGGGTCTGGCCCGCCTGGATGAGC
>DYLF01000172.1 GCA_020722205.1 Desulfobacca acetoxidans | reverse complement strand
CGGCGGCGAACTGAATGCCCAATCCATCACCGTGGGCTTAAGAGGTGAGGGCGAATTCCATCAGGAAAGCGGCACCCTTAAAATTAACGACACCCTGGCGGTGAAAGACGGAAACGAACTCACCGGCTCCGGCACCTTCACCCAGACCGGCGGCACCGCCACCATTAACAATATCAAAAACTGGCAGCAGATGGCCTTTGACCGCTCCAGCGGCAATCCCATGTCCACTGAGATCGGCACCATGACCAACCACACCCCGGGACAGGTGACCTTTATCGGCACCGACCCGGCGGACGCCTTCGCCACCATCGGCACCATGACCAATTATGGGCAGGTCAAGGTCACCAACACCACCGTCACCTTTGGGAGCTACGAGGAGCATGGCTCCTATACCAGCGATCCCGCGGTGACGATTATCAACTCGGATCTGGTGGTGAAGGATACCGGCTTTCTGGTCGGCGGCAGCGGCGATCTCTGGCAGATCGGCAACGATTTCTTTAACACCAGCCTGCAAAACGTCTCCTGGAACACCCGGCAGGCCATGTTAGTATTCTTTTTGGGTCCGGACACCAAGCATACCCTGCAGATTCCCGGCTTGGACCTGGGCCTCACCCCGGCCGGTTTTATCAATAACTTCGCCTGGGGGCGGTTGGCTGTCAACGGACAGGAACTGTGGCTGATGGATGCCGGCACTCCCGGTGGAGCCCTGTATGTGGGCGACATCGAAGGGTTGACGATCTCCGGCTTAGATATTCTCAATATTCATAGCACGCCCGGATTGAATCTTTACTACGATCCGCTCCTCAACCCCGAGTTGGAAGGCAAAACCTACCATCTTTCCGGCGGCGGCTATCTGGCCCCGGCGGTGCCACTGCCCGGCAGTGTCTGGCTGCTCCTCACCGGCTTGGCCGGGCTGGCCGCCGCCCAGCCCTGGCGGCGTTGCTGCCGGAGGTAATTTTTAGAAAATTAAGGACAGCGGGGGTGGGCCCTTTGCCCCACCTGAAACCCTCACCCAACCAGTAGCTTACAAAATCGGGATGGTCTGAGTTTCCGGTTTCTGGGGGGTGCAGGGCTCACCCTGCCTGCTTGACCACTTGCTTTGTCCCTGGTGCTGATCTTTCTCTCCCGGCCATGGCGGGACGAAGTGATAACCAGCTAGGCCGG
>DYLF01000171.1 GCA_020722205.1 Desulfobacca acetoxidans | reverse complement strand
GCCACTCACCGCTTTCCAGAACGCCGGCCCGGAGCCACTGCCGGATCAGCCGGAGCACTCTAGGGTCAGCTATTCTGTGAGCCAACAGCCGCAGCAACCACTCGTGGTTCACCGAGTCGAAGAATCTGCGGATGTCGGCATCGAGCACCCAGTTCACATAGCGACTCATAATCGCGGTCCTTAAGGCCTCCAAGGCCTGATGGGGACTGCGCCCAGGTCGAAAGCCATACGAGAGACCCAGGAAGTCTGCCTCATAGACCGCACTCAGCATCTCTGCTACGGCACCCTGGACTATTTTATCCTCCAGAGTCGGCACTCCCAGAGGCCGCTGGCCACCGTCCGCTTTGGGGATATAGGTCCGCCACACCGGCTGGGGCCGGTACCGTCCCGAATGCACCCGATCACAGAGGTCTTTGAGGTTTTCTTCCAGGTTAACTTCGTAGTCCTTTGCGGTAACTCCATCGACTCCAGCACTGGCTTTCTTTCGCTGGCGATGGAATGACCTCCTGAGAGCCTCCACATCGATGTGATGCAACAAGGCTGTGAACTGTGTCTGGCGTCCACATCGGGCCGCCTCGTTCACCCTGGCAAGATTGGCTGGCAAGGCTGCCCGGCCCTGCGTCCGGACCTCCGCCTTCCTGTCAGGGTTCCCTTCAGGCCGGGGTCTTCCCTCCGCACGCCTCGTACTATTTTCCTTCGGCGGCATCATCAGTACTACACCCCGGTCCGCCACCCCGCCCTCAGCTCGGTGCCAGACTCCGGTTGTCCCTTGCCTGACACCCCCTGCGGTAACCAGCCGCAGGCCCCGGCGGGGCTTCCTGGGTTCCAACGACATCCATTCATCCGTGATGTGGCCTTTGACCCCGACGGAGCAAGGACATCTCGCACTAGCGATGCCCTCCATGCTGCCTTCAACGTTAGCAACCGTCTCGGCCTCCGCGATCTGTTTTCATTTCGTGGCTCAATCCCACACCCCACATGACCGCTGTCTACGCTTCGGACCCCCACGTTACCATGACGCCCGCAAGACTCGCTCCCAGCCTGCCCGCTACGGCTTTAGCTGGACGGGACTTCCACCCGCAAGATATCGCTGGCTTTCCCCAGCGCACTGCTAATCCAAAAATGACCCACCTGAGGCATTTGTGATAATGGAAAAATGACCCA
>DYLF01000170.1 GCA_020722205.1 Desulfobacca acetoxidans | reverse complement strand
CAGGGTCACCACCGGGGTCTGGTGCTCCAGCAGGCATCCCACCCAGTGATTTTTTCCGGCTGCTACCAGGGTGCAGTCTTTGGTGACGGCCTTTTCTGAAGCTTTGCGCTGACCAGGCGGTCAGCCCCACCTTCGTGCAAACCGAGGCCAGCACCCGAGGGCATGTCTTCGTGGTGATGTTGGCCTACCTGCTGGAGCGGGAGTTGGACCATTACTGGCGTCATCTCAACCTTACCGTTCCCGAGGCCCTGGATGAATTGGGTTCCCTCCGGGGGGTGGAACTGACCTGGGGCGCCACCACCTGTCAACAGGTGCCCCAGCCCTCGGGGATCAATCAGAAATTATTGACCAGCGCCGAGATTACCTTACCCAGGGCTCTGCCCCTCAAAAGAGTTCAGGTAGCCACCAGAAAAAAACTGTCAAAAAATTAAATTATACTTATTTATCCATAGGTTATGTCACTTTTTTGATTTTCTTTTTCTGGAACCTCCGTTGTATAGTTGATGCCAGCGTCTTAATCGATCTTGAAAAGGGTGAACTGATCGGGGGTTAAAGGAGCTTACGAAATTCTTCCACGGTTAAGCCCGCGTCCCGGGCAATGCCGCCCATGGTGTAAGCGTTGATGGGATTGGCCCGGGGAATGGTGAGGAAGCGCCTGCCATCGGACCTGACCAGATGCTTTTTACCCTGACGAACTACCCGGAATCGGGCTTTTTCCAAGGCGCGGATAGCGGCTAAATGAGGTATCCCGGGTATCTTGGGCATACTTAGACGGCGATCTCGATCTGCCGCACGTCGGCGCCGCTGAAGGTGTCGGCGATGGCCGCCAGATACTCCTGAATGGCGTCATGGATATTTTCCAGGGCTTCCTCTTCGGTTTCCCCCTGGGACCAACAGCCGGGCAAACCCGGGCAGAAGGCGCTGTAACCCTCTGCCGTCTTTTGCAAAACCACCTGGTATTTCATCAGCGCATTCCTCGGGAAATTTTATCGGTGCAGTTTAACAGTTTGAATTTTATCAAGATCGCGCCCAGGCAACAAGGCCCCTCAAAGTTCCCCTTTGAAGGCCCGGTCCAGGATGGCGGAAAGTTCCGCGGCGGTTTGGGCCTGGAGGTTTTTCAGGGCGTCCACCCGGGCCTGGAGGCCGTCCAGGTAGGCCACGATGCGGC
>DYLF01000092.1 GCA_020722205.1 Desulfobacca acetoxidans | reverse complement strand
GTATCGGTCGCGGAGAATTTGTGGCCCTGATGGGGCCGTCAGGCTCCGGCAAGACTACGCTAATGAACATCCTGGGTTGCCTAGACCGTCCCACTTGCGGGCGCTATTGGCTGGCAGGACAAGACATCACCGAATTATCCCCGGATGCCCGGGCCGTATTGCGCAACTGCAAAGTCGGCTTTGTCTTTCAGACTTACAATCTCCTGCCCCGCACCAGCGCCCTGGATAATGTCATGATGCCGTTGTCTTATAACGGCGTCAATGTTTCCCACCAGGAGGCAGGCCGCCAAGCCCGGGACATGCTGGCGAGGGTTGGGTTGGGCGACCGGCTGGAGCATCTGCCTGCCCAGCTCTCCGGGGGAGAGCAGCAGCGGGTAGCCATTGCCCGGGCCTTGATCAATCGCCCCCTCCTGTTACTGGCGGATGAACCCACCGGCAATCTGGACTCCAAAACCGGCGAGGAGGTTCTGGAACTTTTCACAGACCTTAATCGGGAGGGGGTGACGATCGTCCTGGTGACCCATGATTCCCGGGTGGCCGGGTACGCCCGCCGCCTGCTTACGATAGAGGATGGTGTATTGGCATCCCCTGAATGTCCTGCCCCGTCCCAGAGGTCGCCGCGCTGCTCAGGTCAGGCCGCCGCTGGTCGAGACCAACCCTTTGGCCCGGCTAAGCTTGGCTGGCTGCTGCGCACCGTCCTTTACGGCTTGCAGCGCAATATCCTGCGGGTAGCTCTCACTATCCTGGGTATTATCGTCGGGGTGGGGGCCGTTATTGCCATGATGGAGATCGGTCAGGGCTCCGGCCAAGCCATCCAGCGCACCATAGCCGCCATGGGGAGCAACAATCTGGCCATTTTCCCCGGCAGCGCCTTCACCGGCGGCGTCCGCTTCGGGGCCGGCAGCGTCAACACTCTCTCTCCGCAGGATGCCGAGGCCATCGCAACCCAATGTCCGGCGGTGCGAGCCGCGGCGCCGGTGGTCTGGACCCGCACCCAGGTCATATATAATAACCGAAATTGGGTTCCCAATGTAATCCACGGCACTACCAAAGATTATTTGGCGGTCAGGGAATGGCACCTGGCTGAGGGGGAAGTATTTGTTGAACAGGATATCCGGAACGCTAACCGCGTATGTTTGTTGGGCCGACGCTTGGTGCAGGAATTATTCCCGGATGAATCTCCCTTGGGGAAGGAGGTGCGGGTAAATAACGTCCTCCTGAAGGTGATCGGGATTCTCAGCCCCAAAGGGGCCAATATGATGGGGGCTGACCAGGACGACATTCTATTGTCCCCCTGGACTACCATCAAATATCGCGTCACCAGCTCCCTGTTGTCCAATCCCAATCAGAATGTTGGCGCCGGAGTGACGGGGTCGGTCAACACCTTGAACCGGCTGTTTCCCAATCTGCAACCAAATGTTTACCCGCAAAGATCGTCGCATCAGGTTCTTAACAGCCCCATGCCCATCCGGTTCGCCAATGTCAGCCAAATATTGGCGGCGGCCCGGTCCTCTGACGAGATCCAGCCGGCCATGCAGCAGATTACCCAATTGCTGCGGCAGCGTCACCGACTGCCGCCAGGCCAGCCCGAGGATTTCAGGGTGAGGGATATGACCGAGTTGACCAGGGTGTTGGCCGACACCGGCACCACCATGACGACCCTCCTGCTGATAGTGGCTCTGATCTCACTGGTAGTGGGGGGAATCGGTATAATGAATGTGATGCTCATGTCGGTAACGGAACGCACACGAGAGATCGGCCTGCGTTTGGCCGTGGGGGCCAAAAGTCGCGACATTTTATACCAGTTTCTGGCAGAGGCTGTGGCCTTGTGTCTGCTGGGCGGGTTGCTGGGCATCTTGGCAGGTCGGGGGGTCTCGACTCTGGTTACGGCCTTTTTGCACTGGCCTACGGAAACCTCTCTCCCCATCATACTGGTGGCGCTGGCGGTGGCGGTGACGGTGGGCCTCATCTTCGGCTATTACCCGGCTAGCAAGGCGGCGCGGCTGGACCCGATTATTGCCTTACGTTATGAATAGAGGGGCAGGCCCAAAAAAAATTTGCCGCCGGCTTGCGAGACCAAGTTAAATACCGCCTAGATTTAAAATGAGACTCATCGAACTTCAGGACATCCATAAGACCTATCGTTTGGGAGAAGTAGAGGTGCCGGTGCTGAGGGGCGTGTCGCTGAGCGTCTCCCAGGGGGAATTTGTGGCCCTGATGGGAACTTCAGGCTCCGGCAAGACCACCCTGATGAATATCCTGGGGTGCCTGGACCGCCCCACCTCCGGTCGTTACCGGTTGGAGGGACAGGATGTCACTGCATTATCTCCGGATGCCCGGGCCATTCTGCGCAACCGGAAACTCGGCTTTGTCTTTCAGACCTTCAATCTGCTGCCTCGTACCAGCGCCCTGGAAAATGTCATGATGCCCTTGTCTTATAATGGCGTCAATCTGACGGAGCAACAAGCGCGCCGCCAGGCCCAGGAGATGTTGGCGAAGGTGGGCCTGGGAGATCGCCTGGACCACGAACCCTCCCAGCTCTCTGGTGGCCAGCAGCAACGCGTCGCCATCGCCCGGGCGCTGGTCAATCATCCCGCCCTGCTCTTGGCGGATGAACCCACCGGCAATCTGGACTCCAAGACCAGCGAGGAAGTGTTGGAGCTGTTCCGGCAGCTCAACCAGGAGGGGGTGACCATCATCCTGGTGACCCATGACCCCCAGGTGGCCCGCTACGCCGGGCGGGTGCTGCGCATCCACGATGGGGTGGTGCAAGCTGAGGAGGCTCCTCCGATGCTGGAGCCGGCGGCGAGTGGGCCTGAGGAGGTAAAAGAGCAGGAACCATTACCGGCGGCCCGGGGGCGGTTCCGGCCGGGCTGGCTGTGGCGCACTGCCCTGATGGGCCTGCGCCGTAATATCCTGCGGGCCGCGCTCACCACCTTGGGCATCATCATCGGGGTGGCCGCGGTCATCGCCATGATGGAGATCGGGCGGGGCTCCGCCACTGCCATTCAACGCACCGTGGCCAACATGGGGGCCAATAATCTGCTGGTCTTTCCCGGCACCGCGGCCAGTGGCGGGGTCACCCACGGGGCCGGCACCGTCCTCACCCTCACCCCCCAGGATGCCGAGGCCATCTTAAAAGAGTGCCCGGCCGTGCGGGCCAGCGCCCCGGTGGTGCGGGCCCGTACTCAAGTGGTGTATGGCAACAGAAACTGGGTGCCCATTTTTATCTTCGGCACCACTCCGGCTTACCTGGACGTGCGGGAGTGGCCGCTGGCCGAAGGGGAGATGTTCTCCCTTCAGGACGTGCGCAATGGCAGCAAAGTGTGCGTCTTGGGTCAGCGCCTGGTCAAGGAGCTCTTGGCGGGGGAAAAGGCCTTGGGTAAGGAAATACGCGTGAACAACGTGGCTTTCAAGGTGGTCGGCGTTCTTAGCCCTAAAGGGGCCAGTATGATAGGCATCGACCAGGACGACATCCTGCTGGCGCCCTGGACTGCCATCAAGTATCGGGTGGCCGGCGCCTCCATGGCCAATGTCAACCAGAGTGCCCAGACCACCACCAGTTCAGACACCTCCCAAAAGGTCAATACCCTCAGCCAGCTTTACCCTACCACCAAGGTGAAGCTCTATCCTGAGCAATCCGCCACCCAGGCGGCCGATACCCCGCTGCCGGTGCGCTTCACCAACGTGGATCAGATCATCGCGGCGGCCCGCTCTACGGCCGAAATCCCCAACGCCATCCAACAGATCACCCAGTTGCTGCGGGAGCGGCACCGCATCCGGCCAGGTGAGGCAGAGGACTTTAATATCCGGGATATGACCGAGATGACCAAGACGCTGGCCTCCACCTCCACCCTGATGACCAGACTGCTGCTGGCCGTGGCCTTGATCTCCCTGGTGGTGGGGGGGGTGGGCATTATGAACATCATGCTGGTGTCGGTCACCGAGCGCACTCGGGAGATCGGCCTGCGGATGGCGGTGGGGGCATGGGGCCGGGACATCCTGCAGCAGTTTCTGGTGGAAGCGGTGTTATTGTGCGTCTGCGGCGGGCTGGCCGGCATCCTGGCGGGGCGGGGCATATCCTTGCTCATCAAGGTATTCCTGCGTTGGCCCACGGAGCTTTCCCTGAGCGCCATTCTGGCGGCCTTCGCCGTTTCGGTGACGGTGGGCATGACCTTCGGCTATTACCCGGCCCGGCAGGCCTCCCGGCTGGATCCCATCACCGCTTTGCGCTATGAATAGAGGAAACCCCTCCCCCATCCCTTAAAAGGATATTTTTTTCGCCTGGTGGTGCTTCGCCCCACTTGGCGAGGGCCGTCAGAGGGTAGGTGAGATTATGGACTCTAATCACTTCCTAAAAGACTACTTGCTCCCAGGGCTGATGGTCCTTGGTCTGCTGACCAGCCTCGGCTGTGCCGTGGGGCCTGACTACCGCCCGCCGGAGATCAAGGCGCCGGAAGCTTGGCATGCCTTGCAAAACAGGGCAAGCGGGGGCGGATCCTCCCCCGCCAGCCTGGCCACTCCCCAGCCGGTCACCCTGGCGGCCTGGTGGCAGACCTTTCGGGATCCCACCCTGGAGACCCTGGTGCAGATGGCCCTTAACTCCAATCTGGAACTGGCCCAGGCCGAAGCCCGCATCCGGCAAGCCCGGGCGGCGCGGGGAACGGTGGCCGCCGGGCTCTTCCCCCAGGTAGAGGCCTCGGCCCTTTACCAGAAAAGTCAGGGTTCCAGCCAGGCGGCGGGCGGCGGCGCCATCGCCACCGCCGGCGCGATTCGGGAATTATTTCAGGTGGGGCTGGATGCCGCCTGGGAGTTGGACATCTTCGGCGGGGTGCGCCGGGGGGTGGAGGCGGCCACCGCTGACCTCCGGGCGGCGGTGGAGGACCGCCGGGATGTGCTGGTGACTTTGTTGGGTGAAGTGGCCGCCAACTATATTAACCTACGAGGCTTTCAGCAGCAGGCGGCCATCGCCAGAAAAAACCTGGAGGCTCAAGAGAAGACCGCCCACATCACCCACCGGCGCTTCGAGGCCGGGTTTGTGAGCCGGCTGGATGTGGCCAACGCCGACGCCCAAGTGGCCACCACCGCGGCCCAGATTCCGATATTGGAGGCCTCGGCCCAAGCGGCTGTCTATAGTCTGGGGGTGCTGTTAGGCAAAGAGCCGGCCTTTTTGGCCAAGGAACTTAGCAAAACCGCCCCCATACCGCCCACCCCGCCGGAGGTGCCGGTGGGCCTGCCCTCTGACCTCCTTCGACGCCGTCCGGACATCCGTCGGGCCGAAGCCCAACTCCACGCCGCCACGGCCCGTATCGGCGTGGCGGTGGCAGATTTGTTCCCCAGGTTTTCTTTGACCGGCAGTTTTGGCCTGTCCGCCAACGAAATCGCCAAACTGGGGCGACTGGACAGTAAGTTCTGGTCGTTCGGCCCCAACCTCACCTGGCCCATCCTGCAAGGCGGCAGAATCTGGGCCAATCTCGAGCTGCAAAACGCCGTCCAGGAACAGGCCCTGCTCACCTACCAGAAGGCCGTGCTGAACGCCCTTAAGGACGTGGAAACGGCGTTGGTGGCCTACGCCAGGGAGCAGGAGCACCGCCGCTCCCTGGCCGCCGCAGTGGACCACAACCGCCAAGCCGTGGAGTTGGCCATGAAGCTCTATGTGGCCGGCAAGACTGACTTCTTGAATGTCCTCAACGCCCAGCGTTCCCTGTATCTCACCGAAGACGCCCTCACCCAGAGCACCCGCAGCCTGGCCACGAACTTGATTGCCCTTTACAAAGCCCTGGGCGGCGGCTGGGAGGAGATGACCACCCAGTCAGGAGGATGAGGGGGCGGACTCCCGCCCGCCATCTCCATCATCAGTTTCCAGGCCCCATCTTTGACCAACCGAGAGCTGGGAATAATGGTTAAACATTGGAACATTGTGTTCACATTTCTGAACATCAGCTAACTATAAGTTATTATTGAGAATAAATAGTAATTGCCCCGTTATCATTCAAAAATTTATACCGGGTCCGAGCCAGAGCTAAGGAGAGCAATATAATATCTGTGATAAATCAATGTGTTATTATCTATATGCACTAAGGTATATTAGTTGCATAGGGTATATATGTATTTTGAAACGGGGGCAGTGAGTGCACTAACTTACCCAAGGAGGGGCAGAGGGTCATGACAGGTTCGGATTAATTGGCGAGGGCAGGGCGATGCGGCAGGCACCTAGGGTTTCGGTCATTTTACCGGTGCGGTTGACGGCTTGGGGGGCTGCCAAGCAAGGGCGCATATCTGACTTGAGTCTGCGGGGGGTCTATGTCAGCCTGAAAGACTCGGGAAAGAACGATAAATTGGTCAATCTTCATTTCAGCCTGCCGCCGCGGGGCGCCCAGGTCAAGGTGCTAGCCAGGGTGGTGCGCCGCACGGCCGGGGGCCTGGCAGCCGAATTTGTGGATTTGGACCGGGAAGGGCAGGCGCATCTATGGGAGGCTTTATTGCCCCATATTCCTTCCCGCTGGAGCACCTGCCCATTTTGTGGTCTGAAGCTGACGGCCGGCGCAGGGGAGAAGTGTCCCTGGTGTGAGAAGCCCCTGGATTTTTGGCGCCAGGGTTATTGGCGGGGGTTGGCGGCGGATTTTTGTCCGGTGCCGGAGATGATTGCCACCTGCCCGGCCATGCAGCAGGTCTTCACCCTGATCCACAAGGTGGCACCCACGGACGTGCCGGTATTGGTAACGGGGGCGAGCGGCACCGGCAAGGAGATGGTGGCCCAGGCCATCCACCGGCGCAGCCGGGTGGCCGACGGTCCCTTTGTGGCGGTGAACTGTGGGGCCATCCCCCGGGAGTTATTGGAGGCGGAGCTCTTCGGGCATGAAAAAGGCTCCTTCACCGGGGCCTATCGCACCGTCAGGGGCACGGTGGAGCAGGCCCATGGCGGGACGCTGTTTCTGGACGAAGTAGGGGAGCTGCCCCTGGAGTTGCAGGTCAAGCTGCTGCGCTTTTTGCAGGAGCACACCTTCACCCGGGTGGGGGGTCGGGAGAACCTGCAGGTGAATATCCGGGTGGTGTCGGCCAGCAACATACCCTTAAGGGAGTTGATGGCCGGGGGGCGCTTCCGGGAGGATCTTTACTATCGTCTAGATGTGGTGAACATTGACCTGCCGCCGCTGGCCGCCCGGGGGGAAGACATTCTGATTTTGGCCCAGATCTTTCTGAAGCGTTACGCCGCCCAAGCGGGCAAGGAGCTCCTGGGATTCAGCGGGGATACTCCCGATTACCTGCAATCCTATGCCTGGCCCGGCAACATCCGGGAGATGATCAACCGGGTGCGGCGGGCGGTGATTATGGCCGAGGGCCCCTGGGTGGGGCCGGAGCAATTGGGTTTTTCCCCGGAGCAGGTCAAGCCCCGGGTCTGGTATGAAGGCCTCACCTTCAAGGAGGCCAAGGCGGAATTTGAAAGGAGACTGTTGGCGGAGGTCCTGGAACGTTGCCGGGGCAACGCCCGGTTGGCCGCCCAATCCTTGAAAATCAGCCGTTCCGTGATGTATCACCTCATCCAGAAATACCACCTGAAACCATCCTGAGCACAGCCTGACCTCGCAGCTTAAGCCGAAGTCCCTTCGGCTGTTGCCTGCAGGCA
>DYLF01000169.1 GCA_020722205.1 Desulfobacca acetoxidans | reverse complement strand
GGCATTCTCCCCCTAAATTTTGGTTGTTGTAAAAGAGCCAACAAGAAGGGAGAGAAATGCACGTATCAAGCCTACTACGCAAAACGCTCGGGCTCAAGGGCCATAAAGTCGGAAAGGTGATGGAAACGGACGGGGCGATAACGGCACAGCTGATACCGAGAAGAAACTCCAAGCCTCTCTGCTCCGGCTGCGGCAAGAAGAGGTCGGGATACGACACCCTGCCCGAGAGGGCCTGGAGGCACGTTCCCCTATGGGGGATGCCGGTCATCCTCACCTGCCGCCCCCGCCGGGTAAGCTGCCCCAAGTGCGGGATAGTGGTGGAGCGGATGAGCTGGTCGGCGGGCAAGAGCACGCTATCGCTGCCCCTGATCATTCTCCTCTCCTCTTACGCACGGCTCCTTGCCTGGCAGGAGGTGGCCAGGCTCTTTGCCGTAAGCTGGAACACCGTGGCGGACGCGGTGGCCTCGGCGGTGGAATACGGCCTGGAGAACCGGGACGTGGCTGACGTAACCGCCATCGGCATCGACGAGATCTCCAGAAGAAAGGGCCACCGCTACCTGACCATGGTCTACGACCTCTCCAACATGCGCCTTCTCTGGTGCGGCGAGGGCAGAGACAAAGCGGCCCTGCGCGCCTTCTTCCGTACCTTGAGCCCCGAGGAAAAGCAGGCCATCAAGACGGTCTGCTGCGACATGTGGCAGCCCTACATAGACGTGGTAGCAGAGGAGATACCCCAGGCTACCCAGGTCTTCGACAAGTTCCACCTGATAAAGCACCTTTCCGAGGCGGTGGACCGGGTGAGAAGGGAGGAAGCACGGGAGCTCAGAGAGGAAAGCCCCGAGACCTTGAAGAGGACCCGCTACATCTTCCTGAAGAACCACGAGAACCTGACGGACAAACAGAAAGTGAGGCTTTCCGATCTGGAAAAGCTCAACTTGAAAACCAACCGTGCCTACCTGCTCAAGGAGGCCTTCCGGCACTTCTGGGATTACCGCTATCCCGCCTGGGCGGAGAGTTACCTGGACCAGTGGATCTGGTGGGCCACCCACTCCAGGCTCGAGCCCATGCGCGACTTCGCCTGGATGGTCAAAAGGCACAAGGAAGGCATCCTGAACTACTTCCGGGCTCGAGTCACCAACGCCTCGGTGGAGGGCATGAACCGCAAGGCCAAGGTGGTGTCACAGAGAGCTTACGGTTACAGGACCGTTCCAACTTT
>DYLF01000018.1 GCA_020722205.1 Desulfobacca acetoxidans | reverse complement strand
TACCAGGACTCATCCGGCGCGGAGAAACCCTGTTTCCTCCGATTGATAATGCTTTCTGGAATAAGACTGGACATGGCCTGACGCAGAATATTTTTTCCATCCTGGTATTGCCGCTGGTAATGTCTCCTTTTCCGCAGTTCATTTTCATCCAACTTTTTGATCTCTTCTAGGTCGGCCAGCTTGTGGCGAATAGGAACCTTTTGGGCAAACTCCACCAAGTCGTTGTCCATGAAGGGCACCCGCTCTTCCAGGGAGTGGGCCATGGAAATTTTGTCTCCCAGGATAAAGAGGGCATGAAGGAAAGTTTTTATCTCAAAATAGAGGGCATTGGCAATATGATCTTCTACTGAATCATAACGCAAATCAGGATTCGAAGTAAAGACCTGAGAAAAAATTTCAAAGGTGTTTTTAGCCGTAATATTCTTCCAGGCACTGTCGGTGAATAATTGAGGTTTCTCCTCATCAGAGACCAGTCTTTGCCAAAAACTGTAGTATTCGTGGAGATACTCCTCCTGGTTCAGGGAACGGCAGACCCGATAATAGCGCCAGGGATAGCCCCCGAAGAGTTCGTCACCCCCGGCCCCGGAGAGGCAGACCTTGACAAATTTAGAAGCCAGGCGGGCGATATAATAGTTGGGGTAAGACATGCCCACCCGCAAATCTTCCAGGTGATAAACCAAAGACGGCAAGACCCAACCGATGTCGCCGGCATGCATGACCTGCTGGTAGTGCTCGGTGTTGAAGACATAGGCCATGAGTTCGGCGTCCTGGCGCTCATCACTATCGGCTTCTTGGCCCTCCACGCCGGTCATTTCAAAGCCGCAGGTGAAAGTAGCCAGGCGCGGGATTTCCCGGGAGGCCACGGCGACGATGGAGCCAGAGTCCATTCCGCCTGACAAATAACTCCCCACCGGCACATCGCTGATCAGTTGCCGCACCACGGCCCGCTTGAACAGCCGAAGAATCTCCTCCCGGGCTTCGTCAAAACTGAGGTCCCGGTGACGGTTGGTGAAATTGTAATCCCAGTAAGATGTGCAGGAAAGGGAGGGCTCGGCTTCGCTGACGGCGGCAATGGTGGCTGCCGGTAATAAAAAGATGTTCTTGAAAAGGGTATGATGGCGAAAGAGGTTCTGAAAAGTGAAGTATTCATTTAAGGCTTCGTAATTTAAATCCACCGAGATCTCCGGGTGGCTTATAATAGCCTTGATCTCGGAGGCAAATACCAACTTCCGTGGGTCATGGTAATAATAAAGGGGTTTGATGCCATAGCGGTCCCGCACCAAGTAAAGACGCCGCCGGCGGGCATCCCACAGGGCCAGGGCAAACATGCCGTTCAGCCGCCGGATAAAGTCGATGCCGTATTCTTTATAGCCGTAAACCAAAACCTCCGTATCGGTGCGGGAACGGAAACGGTGTCCCTTGGCTTCCAATTCCAGGCGCAATTCCAAGAAATTGTAAATTTCCCCATTATAGCTGACCACGACCTCCCCTGCCGGATCGGCCATGGGCTGGTGGCCCGCCGGGGTCAAATCAATGATGGCCAACCGACGGTGCCCCAGGGCCAGGTTGACATCAATATAGTGGCCTTCCCCATCTGGGCCGCGATGCGCCAAGAGATCGGTCATGGCCTTGATCGTGCGATGGGCGATAGGGGCGCCGTCCAGATTGAAGATGCCGGCAATGCCGCACATGGCTGAAGAGCTGGGTTTTTATTGGGCAGTTTTGGGTTCGCTCGAAAGAGCCTGGATTATCAATAAATTCTATAAGATTATTTCGTTGCCTTTTAAAAAGAGCCAGGGCTAAAGGTCGCAGCGGAGCTTGCAGCCTGCTCGTACTGAATCTTACAATAACGCCTGCTTCAAGGTCTCCACCACCAGTTCCTGGTCTGCTGTCGTCATGTCATAAAACAGGGGCAGCACCAGGCAATGGTCAAAAGCATATCGGCTGTTTTTCAGGTCACCCACCAGCTGGCAGTTCTCCCCAGGGGCAAAGGGTGGAAACAGATGCAGGGCATACGTGCCGATTTGGGCTTCAATGCCTTGTTGTCTCAGATAATCCATCACCTCATCGCGCCGGGGCACGAAAATGCCAAAGGATTGTTGGGAGTGCTTCCCATGCACCGTAGTCTGGGGCAGGTTGACCAGGGGCTGTTGGGCTAACAGGTGTCGGTAATAATCGGCCAGGGCCAGCCTTTTGGCCAGCAGCTCCTCAATCCGGGCCATTTGCGAGAGTCCGACCGCGGCCAGCAGGTTGCTTAATTTATAATTGCTGCCGATTCTCTTAAAGTAGGCCTGCCGTCTCGAGGCCGACACTTCCATGCCAAAGTGTTTGTAAGAATTCAGCCACTCCGCCCATTCCGGGTTATTCGTGGCGATCACGCCGCCTTCCCCCGTTGTGATAAACTTGCGCGGATGGAAACTGAACACGGTCATATCCGCCTGGGTTCCCACTTTTCTTCCCTTATACTCGGCTCCCAGAGCACAGGCGGCATCTTCCACGACATAAACGCCATACCGTTCTTTGAGACCCTGGAGCCGGTCGTAATCCAGGGGATTGCCAAACAGGGAAACCGGCAGGATGGCCTTAGTGCGGGGGGTGATGGCCTGCTCCAGAGCCTCATAATCAATCAGCATGGTTTGGCGGCAAATATCCACAATCACCAGGGTGGCCCCCACGATGGCCACCACGTCAGCCGTAGCCGGATAGGTATAATCAGGCACAATGACCTCATCGCCCGGCCCTATTCCGAGAGCACGCAGGGCCAACTCCAGGCCGGCGGTGCAGGAGGTGACGGCGATGGCAAACCGGCAGCCCACATAATCCCGCACTGCCTGCTCGAACTGTCGGGTTACCTCACCCTCGGTGAGAAAGCCGCTCTCTAAAACCTCCAGGACCCTGGCTTTGGTCTCGGCGGTGATAACTGGCCTGATCAAGGGAATTTTCATTTTGGCGGTATTGCTTAAGCTCTCATCTTGGCCCGGCGGCAGGCCACGGCCTCCTTATGGGTGGAACGCCAGGCAATGAGTCGTCGCAGACCCTCTTCCAGGTCCACCTGCCAGGTAAAGCCCAGGTCATTTCTGGCCGCTGTAGGGTCCCCCACCCGATTGGTGACAAAGGTCGGCCCGGTCGGTTCGTACTGAATGGGCAGGTTGACGCCGGTAATTTTTAAAATAAGCTCGGTCAATTCCTTTATAGAGGTCTTGATGCCCCGGCCCACATTATAAAAGCCGAAAGGAACCTCGCTCTTCAGAGCGCAGATATTAGCCCGGGCGGCGTCCGTAACATAGATAAAATCATAAGACTGGCTGCCGTCGCCATAAACTACCGGCGGGAGACCTCGATCGAGGTTGTCGAGAATTTTCATCATTACGGCGATATAGGTCCCCTGATAATCCTGACGGGGACCATAAACATTCATGTATCTCAGTCCGACGCCGTTCAGGCCATAGCGTTTATGAAAGGCTTTAAGCATGTGTTCGCCAGCGATTTTGGTGGCGCCATAAAAGGTCCAGTTATTGTAAGGATGATCCTCATGCATAGGCTCCGAGAGGGCATCCCCATATACTGAAGCCGAGGAAGAATATATCAGCCGTTTGACTTTATGGGCCACACAGGCTTCAAGGACGTTAAAAGTACCCCGAATATTAACGTCAAAGGCGGCCCGGGGGAATTCATAACACTGCAACAGCCAGAGGGCGGCCAAGTGAACCACCGCGTCGATTCCCTGCATGGCGGCATTCAGAATATCGGTCTGCAGGATATCGCCGCCGATCTCGAAAACCCGGCATCGGGGGTCTCTCAAAGCCACCTCCAAGTTTTGCTGGCTGCCGCGGCAAAAATTGTCATAGATGACAACTTCCTGAATATCTTCTTTGAGGAGTTCCTCCACCACGTGCGAGCCTATCAGCCCGGCGCCACCGATAACCAGAATTTTACTGCCCTGAAGTTGCAAGGATGGTCCTCTTCAAGCCGGAAAAAATTATCCAACCGGCATGATATTTGAGCCTTCTTGTTTAAACCTTTGCCCGCAGGCCTCACACTGCAGGGAGCCCTTCAGCCTGGTGCCGCAGCTGCACATCCAGCCGATTTGTCTAGCAGGATTGCCCGCCACCAAAGCATAATCCGGCACATCTTTGGTTACCACCGCCCCGGCTCCCACAAACGCATAACGCCCGATGGTCTTTCCGCACACGATGGTGGCATTGGCACCGATAGTGGCGCCGGTCTTTACCAAAGTGGGCCGCACCTCATCCATTCTGGGAATCTGGGCCCGGGGGTTGAGAACATTAGTAAACACCATGGAAGGCCCGCAAAATACAAAATCCTCCAGAGTAACGCCATGATATATGGACACATTGTTTTGAATTTTACAGCCATTGCCTATGGTCACCCCAGGGCCAATTACCACATTCTGACCGATATTACAATTGTCGCCGAGGCGACAATCCCGCAGGATATGAGAAAAATGCCAAATCTTGGTGCCTCGGCCGATGTGGGCCGGCATATCAACCACCGCCGTTTCATGGACAAAATAAGGGGCAACCGACCGGCCAACAGCAGACTCTGACAGTCTGACCGGCGCTCCTTGCTGGTTCAAGGACTGTTGGGCCGCCTGCAACACCTTAAGGACTCTTAACCCTTCATGCCCATTGGTTTTTGGGCTTAAACGGTTTTGACCACACTCCAAAAAATGCCGACACTCATTCTCTAAGGGTTCGCTCAGAACGAATGGCACCGCTATACCCTCTGCCTTCCGGGCTACCGGCACACGCTCAATCCATTCTATCTGGTGAGGATAAAGCATCAGCTTCTTATCGGGGGAAACATCATCAAATACTGCCATCTGTTTGTCACCGACAATTACTAATTTTTGTTCTTTAAACGGGTGAAGCCAACTTACAAAAATATGCGCTTTGACGCCGCTGGGGAAAGATAAAGCGGTCAAGGTGACGTCAGCCACTTTGGTTTGCAAGAAATGTTCGCCGTGCACACTGATATTTTCAGGCATTTCCCTTAATAAAGCGAGGATAATAGAAATATCATGCGGGGCAAAACTCCAGAGGATGTTCTCTTCGGTTCTGATTTTGCCGATATTAAGACGATTTGAATAGATATAACGTATTTTCCCCAACTCCCCCGTATCGATTAACTCTTTAAGCTTCCAGACGGCCGAGTGATATTGCAGGACATGGCCGACCATGAGAATCAGACCCCTGCGCTCGGCCAATGCCACCAGTTCCTGGCCTTCCGAGACATTCATAGCCAACGGTTTTTCAACAAATACGTCCTTACCGGCTGATAAGCACTTTTTGGCCAGAGAATAATGATGAACGGCTGGCGAGGCGATAGCGACGGCATTTATGGCTGAATTTTCCAGAACGGCATCAAGATTTTCACAGGTTGTAATGCCCGGATAGGTTTGGGCCAAGGTTGACAGCACCCGCTGATCGGGGTCACAGACCGCAGCCAAGGCTCCCAGGTGATAAAAATTACGAACCAGGTTCTTCCCCCAGGAACCGGCGCCGATAACAGCAACCTTAGACGTCAGCTCAGATGCAACCATTCATTAACTCACTGCGGATCCTATTTCCAGACATTTATACCTGTATACCTGCCCACGCCGGCGTCCCAATCTAACCCAAACCCCAACGGATTCCCTGAGAAGAGACCGTTTGAACCAACCTCAGCCGTGAAATATTCTGATGATCTCTTCTTGGTCGGTTCTGCTCAGATAAGGATGCATCGGCAGGCTGAAAATCTCCTGGGACACCCGTTCGCTCACCGGAAAGTCGCCCGCTTGATAGCCCAGGTGGGCGAAGGCTGTTTGCAGATGTAGCGGCCGCGGGTAGTAAACGGCCGTGGGCACTCCAGCGTCCGCCAGTCTTTGCCGCCAAGCGGCCCTGTCCGGGCTGAGAACCGAGTACTGGGCCCACACCGAAGTGCATCCCGGAGCCACATAAGGGACCTCCACCACCTCCGCCAAGGCCTCACTATAACGTTGGGCCACTTCCTGGCGGGCCTTGTTCTCCCGGTCAAAGATGTCCAGCTTGGCCAGCAGAATGGCGGCTTGCAAAGTGTCCAGGCGGCCGTTGACCCCGATCCGGACATTTTCGTATTTTTGACTGCCTTGGCCGTGCACCCGGATGGAGCGCAATACTTGGGCCAATTCGACGTTATCCGTGAAGATGGCCCCGCCGTCACCATAACCACCCAGGGGCTTGGCCGGGAAAAAAGAAGTAGCCGCCACCTCCGCCAGGGCGCCGGCCTTCCTGCCTTGATAGGTGGCGCCGAAGGCTTGCGCGGCATCCTCCAAGACAAACAGACCGTGCTGTTGGGCCAGGGGGTTTATCCGCTCATAGTCCGCCGGCTGGCCGAAGAGGTCCACCGGCATGACGCCTCTGGGGCGCAAGGAGGCAGTACGCGGGTTATCCCCGAAAGTTGCCAAGGCCTTGGCTAAGGCCTCCGGGTCCAGGTTAAAGGTGCGGGGCTCAATATCCACAAAGACCGGGGTGGCCCCCAACAACTGGATGACCTCGGCTGTGGCGATAAAGGTGAACGGCGTCGTGAACACCGCGTCCCCTGGGCCCACCCCCCAGGCCAGCAGGGGCATCAGCAGGGCATCGGTACCCGAAGAGCAGGTAATAACTTCTTTTACTCCCACGTAAGCGGCCAGCCGCTCTTCCAGTTCCTTGATCTCCGGCCCCATAATGTACTGACCGTGGGAAAGAACCTGCGCCAGCCTTGCCATCAGGTTGGGGTAGATAAGTTTTTGCTGGGTTTGTAGATCAATGAAAGCAAGTTTCGTGGAAGGTACCATCTACATCTCATTTCGGGAGTAGGAAATGTCAAGACCCATAAAAATTATTACCATCAAGAAATTCTAACATTAAGTCTCGGAATGGCAACCGGAAAATGCGGGCTGCTTGGCGGTCATTGTTTTCTGACCAGGCTTGGTAATCTTATCTAAGATAAAGAGAAAAGCAGAGAAGTACAAAAGGGGGGACAAAAGGGTTGGCAAAGGCAAGCTTGGGAAGAACGCCCAAAAAGGTCTCAGAGTTACAGGTGGATAAGGTTTCCAGCCTGTGACCCCGATACCTGGGGGGACCTCGAAAGAATTCAGACACTGAGAGATTATGGCCGGTGCTTTCCAAACTCAGACATAATCTCCCCGGCGGAACTTAAAGCATTCCACCCAGGAGAGGGCAGCGGCTTCCTCCAGGACCTGGCGCAGGGGGGAGCCGGGGGATAATTTTTCGGCGGTGCTTTGCAGTTGGCGGCTGTCCTCTTCCAAGCTGTCCACCAGAGATGAGATATTCTTCAAGGAGATGTCCGGGCGGCCCAGGGCTTCCTGAAACAGCTCCAAGCGGGAGAGAGTGGCCTCCACCAGGTTCTGGGGAGAGTTGCCGGCCCCCTCAGCGGGGCCGAGTCTGGCCAGCGGGGCGGCGCCAGCTGTTTGGCTCGCGCCGGCCTTCAGAGCCTCTGCCAGGCACTGGGCAAAATCGCCCTCGCCAGATTGCCGGCTCTCGGAGCGCACCGTTTGCGGGGAAAACAAGAGGAGATCTTCAACTTTCATAATGAATCCTAAAAATTAATCTTTAAAGGGGCAATATTTAGACCTCACCCTCCGGTTGAATCTGGCAACAGAGATCGCGCAGCCGCTCAAACTGATAGAGTTCCCGCAATTCCTGGCGGTCGCGGCTGGCAAATTGTTCCTGGACTTGGCGCAACAAGGCCACGGCCTGCTGAACATCCACCTCCTTGGCTTGGGGAGAGGCCAGGTTCTGAAGACGCACCAGAGTGGAGCGCTCATCCTGCCATTTTTGCTCCAGAGCAGAAGATTTTTGGTTCATCGGCGGCCTCGGCGACGTCGACCCAGTCTCTTCGGATTCAGGGGCCAGGATGATGGTCGGATAGCTATGGTAAATTGAAATTTCCACTTTCAGCCTCCTTTACAGCTTTAACTAGCCATTTTGCAAATTCAGTGCCAGCTAGCAAAGCCGCAAGGCATGAGCATGAACGGCTTAAACAGCCCCCGCTACCACGGCAAATTTTGCCTATGACCGCCATATTTTCGAATTCTGATTGTATTCCTGTCACCCTTCTCTTGCCTAAGTAAATGCAAAAAGCGCAAAAAATAATGGGGCGACCTTCAGGATCGCCCCCGTGAGCCTCATCTCGGTCAGGGAAGGGAGTGGATAAGAGTCTGGGAAATTATTTTTTGGCGGCGGCTTTCCGCTGCAGCATCTTATGGAAGTCTTCGTCTATTTTAAAGCCTAGGCTTTTAGCCTTCTCCACGTCGGCCAGGGCTTTGGCAAAATCTTCCAGGCTGCAATAGACCAAGGACCGGTATTCATAGGCCCGGCCATTTTTCGGGTCTATGCTTAATGCCTGGGTGAAGTCGGCCAGAGCTTTGTCGTTCTGGCCTTTGGCCCAATAGACTTTGCCCCGGTAATTATAGAGCATGGGGTCCTGGGGGTTGATATTCAAGGCTCGGTTGAACTCCGCCAAGGCCTGATCGTACTGGCCTTTTTCACTGAAATCAATGCCTTTCGCAATGAGAGTGTTGACTTCTGCAGCCGCGCTCCTGCCGGCGATCAGACCGACGGCCAAGGAAAGGCCCAGGAAAAAAAGGAGAAAACGTTTCACCGTGTCATAACCTCCTATAAGTACTTAGCTAAAAGCATATTGGGTCTAGTCGCCGACGGGCGCTTTATCCTTACCTGCACTTTATCAGTTTTCGGCCCCGCCGGGGTAGGGTTTATTTAATTATACCGAGCATTGACGGCATTCTTCGCCCACCTCATGGGACAGGGTAAGACCCTCCTCTGGCAGGCTGAGAACCTGCCCCGGCCGGGAGCCGTAGCGATACACGGTCAGGCCCTTTAGTCCCAGGCGATGGGCCAGTCGGAAGGCCTCGGCCACCTCGGCCACGGTGGCCTCCGTCGGCAGGTTGATGGTTTTGGAGACGGCATTGTCCACATGGCGCTGAAAGGCGGCCTGCATCAGAATCTGGTGCTCAGGACTCACTTCGAAGGCGGTAGGGAAAAGTCGGCGGAGTTCTGCGGGCAAACTGGTTAGGGGCCGAACGCGGCCACTCAACCGCACCTGCGGCAGCCAGTCTTCTGTTGGGATTCCTGCCTCTCGAACTTTTTGGGCAAAGAGAGGGTGGATTTCATCAAATTCCTCTCCTTCCAGAGCGCGACGCCGGTAAGCAACGGCAAAGAGAGGTTCAATACCACTGCTTACTCCGGCAATCAGGCTGATGGTGCCGGTGGGGGCGATGGTGGTGACGGTGGCGTTTCGGCGGGGAGGATGGCCTTCTTTACGCCAGCGGCTGATATAAAAATTGGGGAAAGGGCCGCGTTCCTTGGCCAAGGTCTCGGAGTGGGCCACGGCTTTCGCCTGGATGCGCTCCATGACCTTGTCAGCCTGGGTCAGGGCTTCAGAGGAATCGTAGGGAATTCCCAAGTGAATGAACATGTCCGCCAAGCCCATGACGCCCAAGCCGATTTTGCGGTTGGCCCAGGTAATGGCGCTGGTCTGGGCCAAGGGGTAGTGGCTTTGGTCGATGACATCATCCAGAAAAGTCACGCCCAAGCGAACCAGGTAGTCCAATTCGTCCCAGTCCAGCTCTCCCCGACGCACCAGGCAGGCCAAGTTGATGGACCCGAGGTTGCAAGATTCATAGGGCAGGAGGGGCTGTTCCCCGCAGGGATTGGTAGCTTCCAGACGCCCTAATTCCGGGGTGGGATTGGCGCGTTCAATGGCATCCAGAAAAAGGAGGCCGGGATCCCCGGTTTGGTGGGCAAAGCGGCAGATGGCAGCAAAGATTTCCCTGGCCGGCAGGCGCTTGACCTCCTGACCCGTGCGAGGGTTAATGAGGGGAAACAAGCCGTCTCCCTCCACCTGCGCCATGAAGTCATCGGTCACCCCCACCGAGAGATTAAAGTTGGTAAACTTGTCCGGCTCTGCCTTGGCAGCCACGAATTCCAGGATGTCAGGGTGGCTGACGTGCAAAATGCCCATGTTGGCCCCACGGCGACGCCCACCCTGCTTGACCACTTCGGTGGTGATATCAAAGATGCGCATGAACCCCACTGGTCCGGAGGCAATGCGGCCGGTGCTCCGCACCTGGTCCCCTTTGGGGCGCAGGCGGCTGAAAGAAAAGCCGGTGCCGCCGCCCGTCTGGTGGATGAGGGCCATGTCCCGGGCGGCCTCCATGATGCTCTTCATGTCATCCTCTACCGGGATGACGAAGCAGGCCGCCAATTGGCCCTGCGGCAGATCGGCGTTCATCAGGGTAGGGGTGTTGGGGAGAAATTTGCCCGTGGCCATAGCCTGATAAAAGGCCTCGGTTCGGCGGGCCACCGCTTTGGCGCCGCCATAGCGGGCCTCAGCCGCAGCTACTCCCCGGGCCACGCGGCGGAACAGTTCCTCCGGGGTTTCCACTATTCGGCCCTCCGGGTCCCGTCGCAGATAACGCTCCTCCAGCACCCGGAAGGCCAGCGGCCGGAATTGTAAAGGAGCGCTGTCAACCATGGGCGAATACCGTTTTCAATAGCTAGTGAGCAGTGACCAGTAATTAGGAGGTAATGGCCATCTGAGTGGAATAAAAAATTATATATTATAACTTAAGCAATTCCCCATTTTTCGGCCCGCTCTTTATAGGGCGGCGGGAATTCAGGAGAAAAATTTTGATAAAAAGTAACGGGGTAGCGGGCGCCGATCCGGCGGGCAGCCTCTGTGAGGCCTTTGAGTACCGCCGGCAGCAGGCCGGTGGGGAAGCTGAATACCAGCTCATCATCCTGAGTCATGGAGAAGATGCGGTCCCCCAAGCCGGGGATGGCCACCCGGGGGGAACCGTCCCGCTGCGGGCCGACCAGGTAGGAGCTGCACTCCACCTTGCCGCCGAAGTCCCCCCGGACACGCTCCCTGAGACTAAAGACAGCTCCCTGGACGAGGCGCATGATCTGAGCGGGATTACCGTAAACCACCACCACGTGCGGGTCGATGGCCAAGCGCTCCAAAGGAGAGAGATAAACGGCGCTGATTTCCCCGGGGGCGAAGCGCACCAAGACGGTCGCTTCTTGCCGGGCCGGTTCTATGTCCTGGTGAAAGCCCACTTCGCACATGAGCTGCGCCAGTTCCTGACCAGGTTCGGCCACGGGGGCGAAACCAAAGGCCAACATGCCGGGCACACAGATGAGGTCATCCCGCGTAAGGAGTACAGGCCAGCCGTACAGCCGAGCCATAGTGACGCCCTGGCAGATGGTAACCTTCTTGCCAAACACCTGGGAGGGACGGCGGGCTTTGCCCGGAAAGGCATCTTCTGCCGTTAAAAATGATACCCCCAGGGGTTCGCTACGCAGGCGCAGGGCTTCTTTAAGTTGCCGGGCAGCCTCCTGGTAGTTCATAAGAGCCTCCTTTGCCTACTTTTTCCCTCACCTTACCCCCCGCCCGCCGCCCGAGAGACTGTGGCTATCAGCGGAAAGAAGGGGGTCAAGGTTTGGGGTCAGGGCCATTGATCAACGACTCACGGTTCACACCCGATGGTGCAGGTTCAGACGCACCGGCCGGTCGCCGGCCACCTGTCGGGAAAGTTCCCGGATGAGGTGGCTCTCTTTGGGGTGGTGGATAATGCCGGAGACAATCAGGGTATCCCCCTCGACGGCGACCTTGAGCGTAGGCACCAGAAGCCGGGGGTCGGTGGCTATTCTGGCCTTGAGGCGGTAGGCCAAAGCCAGGGTAGCCAAGGCGGCCCTGACTTGGCCAGTGGCCAAAGGTTCCCTTTCCTTCAGGGCCTCCACCAGGACCTTTGCAGTTTGGTCATAAGACAGGCGACCGGTGTCCAGGACCAGATCATAAGCTAGGCCTTTCTCCCCTTCGCCGTAATTTATTTTCAAATAACTAGCCCGATCTCTGTCCACTTGGGTGATCAGCCGTTCGGCGGCTTGCCGGCTTAAGCTCTCCCGCACCATGACGCGTTCCAGGCGGACGGCCAGGGGAGCGACCAGACGCACCCGCAGGCAATGGGGCGTCCCGCCCAGGAGAAAGGAGCCGCCGCGGCCGATGATCACCACCTTGTCCCGAGCTGCATATTCCATAATGAGGGCCTCAAGTTGCGCCAGATAGCCATGATATTCCCAGTCGTGGCGCTCCCAGAGGGTAGGGCAGACTTCATCCAATTCCCGGGCTAGTCGTCCCCAGCGGTTACCAACCTGCTCCAGCTCCCGGAACAGTCGTTCCTTGTCCACATATTGATAACCCAAGCGTTCAGCCACTCGGCGCCCGATATCCCGGCCGCCGCTGCCGTACTCCCGGGAGATAGTCAGTATGGCCATGTCCCTCGCTTACCTCCAGGAGTCTCAGGTGACGCCTGGCCGCTGTCCAGGGCTGATGTTTCTGAAATCTCCGCCTTGCGGTAAACGAATCTGATCCACAGCTTCCCGACGATGATGACGCCCACGGCAAACACTGCCTCCATGATATATTTAAACCAGGTGGGCGGCAACAACCAGCGCTCCACCACGGGATCGGTAAAGATCATCTCGGCCGCCACCCGGCCCAGCACCGCGGCGCCGAGATAAGTGACGATGGGATAGCGATCCATGAGCAGGGAGAGCAGGTTGCTGGTGAACACCACCAGGGGAATGGACAGCCCCAAGCCGAAGAGCAAAAGAAACAGGTTGCCGTGCGACGCCCCGGCCACCGCCAGTATGTTGTCCAGACTCATGGTGAGATCGGCAATGACGATGAGCCGGATGGCCTGCCAAAGGGTTTTTGCTTCCTTGTCGGACTGCTCCGGGGCGCCCTCCAGAAAGAGCTTGACGGCGATCCAGGCGATGAGCACCCCTCCCGCCAGCTTGACCAACGACACTTCCAGGAGTTGGGACACAAAAAAGGTGAGCCCCACCCGCAGGAGCACCGCCGCCCCCGCCCCCAGGACAATACCCGTCTGCCTTTTTCGGCGGGGCAGGGCCCGTACTGCCATGGCGATGACCACGGCGTTGTCGCCGGCCAGGATCAGGTCAATGATGATTATGTTGACAATTCCGAGGACAAAGGCCCCATCCAGCCGGTCCAGTCCCCAGGCGGCCAAATCCATTGGTCTGCCCCGTTAAGAAGATTTTTGCCCCGCCCTGAATAGCTTCAAATTTCCAGCCCCGATTTTAAATATATCAGTTTCGTATCTTAAAAGACCTCAGCTATCGCCGGCCCTCACGCCTTTTGGTCATTTCGGCGACCAAACCCTTAAGCGTAAAGCAGGCGCCTTCTAACACCCGGGGATGACGGTCCCCCTCACTTTGAAAGAACAGCCGAGGTCAGCTAGTCAACACCACTTTTCCTCCCTCTGGGAGAACTGAAAAGTAATCCCGCCCACCGTTGCTCCCCATAAGAAAAGGCGGCCACCTGGGCCGCCTTGCCGTTTGTAATTTTTTACCTCAAGTCAGAAAGTTAGAAGTGATAAGCCGCCCCCACCTGCACGCTGAAGAGGTGGTAGGTGGGGTTGTAGTCCACATCGAAATGCTCCGCCCGACTGTCGATCATTTCAAAGCGATATTGGGGCTGCGCAAACCGGTATTTGAAGCTGAGGTCTAAGGAGACATTCTTAAAAGCCAGATAGCGCAAGCCGGTTTCCACGGCCAAGGCAACGTCGGTCGAAGTCTGGTAGCGAGAATCCATACCAAGCCCATCGGGATTCCCCGCAACGTTGAGATGAATAGTAGGCCTCTGAGAGGAAATCAAGATTGCCGGCCCCACCGCCACGTAAGGTTGCAAACGGCCGAAAGGCACTTCGGAATCAGGCAAAAAACCGTAACGGCCGGCAAACATGAAGGCCAGGGTTAAGGCCGTGCCGTCCATCGAAATGTTATTATTTATGAAATTTATTACCGGCAAAGGTTGAAACCTCTGGAAGGCAAGGTCATCGCGTCGGACCGGGATCCTGTGGTAGGATAAGTCAAAGTAAACGCCGAAGTACTTAGCCCAATCGGGGTAATTGTACCCTAAAAAACCCTCTTTGACAAACCAGTAGCCCAGTTTGCCGCCGCCCAAAAAAGCCGGGTCGACATCGCCATCGAAATCTCCGCTACCCCTCCAACCTCCGTTGGTCCCTGCACCACCGGGTGTGGCCATATCAAGTTTTTCGCCCACCGGTGAGGCAAAACTGGCCCCCATATAGCCTTCCACATACATCTCCGCTTTACCTGCCGTGGGCCAAACCAGCAAGGCCACCACCAGCAGCAAAGCCACCATCGGAACTACCCTTTTCATAACCTCATCCCCCTTAATCTTTAAAAATTTTTGGGCCTTAACCCCCCATGGACCCTCAGTCCATCCCTCCTTTCCTGGGTATCCATGCCCAAAACCCTCTAAGGGTTAAAACATTTTATGCGCCCCCAAACCACTCTGTCAAGCAGAATTTTAAAAATTTTTGAGGAAAAAATAACTTGTTGGCAAATTAAGTTATGAACGTCTTTATTATCGGTCAGTGAATAAAGTTTCTTTAAGACCCCTTAAAATAAAAAATCCCTCACGATAAATCCTAAGCTCTCAAAGCCCGCGAGGAATGTGGCTAGCATCTAATTCCTCAATTTTTCTGCCACATAGCTTGACAGCCGTCCAGAAAGCAAATAAAAATTAACATTCGGGAAGGAGATCAGCCGGTCTCTTTGAAATATTCTGTAAATTCACCAGGTAGGGAATAGCATGAACTTGAAACGGTATCTTTTGACCCCGGGCCCCACACCGGTGCCCCCGGAGACAAGCTTGGCCATGGCGCAACCCATACTGCATCACCGCTCTCCGGTGTTTATGGAGATCTTGGGTCAGGTGCGGGAGGGTCTGAAATATCTTTTCCAAACCGAACAGGAAGTGTTGATCCTGGCCTCAACCGGCACCGGAGCCATGGAAGGGGCGGTGGCCAACCTCCTCTCGTTGGGAGACACGGCCCTGGTGGTGGACGGGGGCAAGTTTGGCGAGCGCTGGCTAGCACTATGCAACGTCTATGGAATCAAAGTGGACAGACTGGCGGTGGAGTGGGGCCGCGCCGTGGATCCCCAAGAGGTGGCCCGGCGCCTGGACGCCCGCCCGGAAATCAGAGCGGTGTTCGTCCAGGCCAATGAGACTTCCACCGGTGTGCAGCACCCAGTCAAGCAATTGGCCGAAGTGGTGACTCCGCGGCCCAACACCGTCTTGGTGGTGGACGCCATCTCCGCCCTGGGCGGCTATGAGCTGCCCATGGATGAGTGGCAGCTGGACGTGGTGGTGGCCGGCTCTCAGAAGGCCATGATGCTGCCACCGGGCTTGGCCTTCGCCGCCTTAAGCCCCAAGGCTTGGGAATTTGTCAAAACTTCAACTTTGCCCAAGTTTTACTTTGACTTTTCCAAGCAACTGAAATCACAGAACAAGAACCAGACCCCTTACACCTCCGCGGTGACTTTGGTCTTGGGTCTGCAAGAAGTACTGGCCCGCGTCAAAAATGAAGGACTGGAGAAAATCTTCGCTCGTAACCGGAAGTTGTCCGCCGCCACCAAGGCCGCTGTTCAGGCCATGGGTCTGGAATTGTACGCCAAAGATTATCCTTCGGTGGTCCTGACGGCGGTGCTGGCCCCACCGGGCATAGACGGCCAGCAGGTGGTGGCCCGCCTGCGGGAAAAATACGGCATCTGGATTGCCGGCGGCCAAGCCCAAGCCAAGGGCAAAATCTTCCGCCTCGCCCACATGGGTTACATCGATGAACTGGAAATCCTGGGAACCATCGGCGCCCTGGAGGTGGTGCTCAATGACTTGGGTTACCCGGTGGCGCCGGGTGTGGGGCTGCGGGCGGCCCAAGAGATTTTAGCCAAGGAGGCTTGAGATGAAAGTTCTGATCAGCGATAACCTGCACCCGGACGGAATCGCAGTTTTTGAGCGCCATCCAAGCATTGCAGTGGACGTCCGGCCAGGCCTCTCCCCGGAGGAGTTGAAGCAGGCCATCAGAGACGCCGATGCCCTGGTTATTCGCAGCGCCACCAAGGTGACCGCTGATCTGATCCAGGCGGCCCCCCACCTGAAGGTGGTGGGGCGCGCCGGCACGGGCCTGGACAACGTGGACATCTCGGCAGCCAGCAAGCGGGGCATCGTCGTCATGAACACCCCCGGCGGCAACACCATCACCACCGCCGAACACGCCATCACCCTTTTGCTGGCCCTGGCCCGCAACGTCCCCCAGGCGGCCCAATCCATGCGGGAAGGCAAGTGGGAGAAGAAAAAATTCCAGGGTACCGAAATATTTAACAAAACTTTGGGGATTATCGGCGTTGGGCGCATCGGCTCGGTGGTGGCCGCCCGGGCTTTGGGCCTCAATATGCGGGTACTGGGCTATGACCCCTTCATCAGCAAGGAAGCGGTCGGGGCCACCGGAATAGAACTGGTCTCCTTGGATGAACTCTTGGCCCGTTCCGATTTCATCACCATTCATACCCCAAAAATAAAGGAAAAACTTCTGAACCGGGAGGCCTTCCGGAAGATGAAGCCCGGAGTGCGCCTAATCAACTGCGCCCGGGGTGGCCTCATCGATGAGCAGGCCCTGCTGGCGGCCTTACAGGAAGGCCAGGTGGCCGGGGCTGCCTTGGACGTCTTCGAACAGGAACCGCCGCCTCCGGATTTTCCCTTGCGCCGCCACCCCAACGTCATCTGCACCCCGCATTTGGGCGCCTCCACCGAAGAAGCGCAAGCCAACGTCTCGCTGGCCATTTGCGAACAGGTCTTGGAATACCTGCTGCATGGCACCATCATGAATGCAGTCAATGCCCCCTCCCTGAGCCGGGAGGCTTTGGCCAAGCTCCGGCCTTATCTGACCCTGGCCGAGGCCATGGGGAGCTTCCAGGCCCAATTGACCGAAGGTGCCATCACCACGGTCACCGTCTCCTATGTGGGCGAAGTCTCCAAACTGGACACCCAACCCCTCACTCATTCCATCCTTAAGGGTCTGCTCTTCCCGGTGGTGGGTGATGAGGTCAACTATGTCAACGCCCCCTCCATGGCCGCCAACCGGGGAATCCTGGTGAGCGAAGAAAAAATCGCCACCAGTGAGGACTTCGCCACGCTGATCCGTTTGTCAGTGCGGGCCGGCATGGAAGAAAACTCATTGGCCGGCACCATTTTCGGAAAATATGAACCTCGCATCGTGCGCATTAATAAGTTTCGGCTGGAGGCCATCCCCGAAGGGCATATGCTTTTCATCTACAACACCGACCGGCCCGGCGTGATCGGCGCCATCGGCACCACCATCGGTCGCCATAACATCAACATCGCCCGCATGACGGTGGGGCAGGAAAAAGAGCGGGGACAGAACATCATCCTCCTCACCACCGATACCCCCGTCACTCCCGAATGTCTCCAGGCGGTACGGGACCTGGAACATGTGGCCCAGGCCATTCCTTTGGAATTGTAGGTTGACCAGACGAAAAAACACAGAGGACTTGCAATCTAACGACAAAAAATTATTTTACATATAGAACCTGGGTAAGGGGAACCGAGAACCCTGTCAGCGGTTCACCGGGGACACGGAAAAAAACCTGATCAACCCCAATACCCAGAACCAAAAACCCCATTTTAGGGGGATAATCATGGCCCACTCTGAAGAGAAAGGTTATAAAGTCGAGGATCGGCGTTTTCTCCATCTGAGTGAGGAAGAAAAGGCCAAGGTGCGGGAGGCGGAAGCCGCCCGGCAAGCTGTGGGGCAGGCCAGCGAACCGCCCCCCCAGATGCCCCTGCCGGAGATTTCCTTTTCCGCCTTCCTCATCTCCCTGGGATCATCAGCCTTTGTCCACCTGGGAGACATACCGGAACCCACCAGCGGCGAGTTCAAAAAAAACTTGCCCATGGCCAAACAGACCATTGATCTCATGGGGTTGCTCCGCCAGAAGACGGCCAACAATCTGGATGCCGAGGAAGAGAAACTTTTTGACCACCTTCTCTATGATCTCAGAATGCGCTATGTCAAAGAGGCGTGTTAAGCCGTCTGCCGTCCTTAGGAATCGGGGACCGGGGTACGGATTCAAAATCCTCTCCCCTCGCCGATTTCCCTTCTCTAATCCCCGATTATGCTGATCAGGCGGCGGTGCCCGGCCAAAGTCAATCTTTATTTGAAGGTGCTGGGGCGACGAGCGGACGGCTACCACCACCTCCTCACCGTCATGCAACCCTTGAGCTTGGCCGATGACCTGACCCTGACTGCCGGCTCGCCCGGTTTGTCTCTGAGATGCGATCAACCCGATCTGCCGCAGGGTGAAGAGAACTTGGTATGGCGGGCCGCTCAGACCTTCGCAGCGGCCACCGGTCTATCTTTGACAGTTCAACTACAATTGAAAAAGAAAATCCCCGTCGCCGCCGGACTAGGCGGGGGGAGCAGCGACGCCGCCGGCACCTTGTTGGCCCTGAACACCTTTTTTGGCCGACCTCTGGACGACTCGGCCTTGCATCGTTTGGCCTCCCAATTGGGGGCGGATGTCCCCTTTTTCCTCCACTGCCGGCCGGCAGTGGCCCGGGGCATTGGCACCGACCTAACCCCCATCACCTTACCACCTTATTGGTACGTCTTGCTCAATCCCGGTTGGCCGATCTCAACTCGCTGGGTTTATGAAAACCTGGATATTTTCGCTTTACAAAAGGAAGCAGGTGCGGTAAGGGAAAATTGGGGCGTTGACCCCCCAGAGGTCTGGATCGCCAATGATCTGGAGACGGTGACCATACAACATTTTCCCACCCTGCGCACCCTGCTCCAGCGCCTTCAGGATCTGGGAGCACAAGGACAAGGTATGTCGGGGAGCGGCCCTACCCTCTTTGGTCTCTTTGCTGAGGAAGAAGCAGCACGCCAAGCAGCCGCAGAGTTGCGCCGCACTTTCACCGGTTGGCTGGCGGTGGCTCGCGGTCTCACTGGCGAAGCCGCCGACCGCTGCCTAGAGAACCAGGGATGGACAAACTGAAAATTTTCAGCGGCACTGCCAACCGGCCACTGGCAGAGAAAATCTGCCAATATCTTCAGGTTCCTCTGGGAGAAGCCGTGGTGGGACGTTTTTCCGACGGCGAAATCAGTGTCGAGTTCCGGGAAAATGTCCGGGGACAGGAGGTCTTTCTCATCCAGCCCTTGAGTATGCCCTGCAACGAGAACCTGATGGAACTTCTCATCATGATGGACGCCCTCAAAAGGGCTTCCGCCGGCAGCATCACGGCCGTAGTGCCCTATTACGCCTATGCCCGCCAGGACCGCAAGACCGCCCCCCGGGTGCCCATTTCGGCCAAGCTGGTGGCAGACCTCATCACCACCGCCGGCGCCAGCCGGCTGCTCACCATGGACCTTCACACCGGCCAGATTCAAGGGTTCTTCAATATCCCGGTGGATCACCTTTACGCCACCCCGGTTACCCTGGAATATATCCGCCAGAATTTTTCCGCCGACATTACTATAGTCTCGCCGGACGCCGGCGGGGTGGAGCGGGCCCGAGCCTTCGCCAAACGCCTCAACACCACTCTGGCCATCATCGACAAGCGCCGGGAAGGCCCGGCCATCAAAGGTATGACCCTCATCGGCAATGTCTGGGGTCGGGAAGCCATGATCCTGGATGATATGATCACCACTGGCGCCACAGCCACCATGGCCGCCGAACTCCTCATCCTCCATGGGGCCAGGGCCGTGCACGCCTGCATCACCCACCCCGTCATGGCCCGCAATGCCGTCAAAAATCTCCAGGGTTCCTTGCTCCAAACCCTAGCGGTCACCGATACCATTCCTCTCAACCCGGAGGCCGCCAGCCTGGACAAAATCCGGGTGCTGTCCGTGGCTCCGCTCCTGGGAGAGGCCATTCGACGCATCTATCAACAGGATTCGGTAAGCTCTCTGTTTGTTTAAGGCCGCCTCTGAGGGATTGGTGGCCCACCCCTGGTCATGAAAAGTACGCTCCCCGATCTTTCATTTGAACTTTGAACTTTCAAAGCAGCCGGCCGCTGTCAGTTGCCGACAGCAACAAATATATAATAAAGCCACACCAGACCTCTTACTGACATCGGTTCACTGTCCATTGCTGCCATGAAACTCATCGTCGGTTTAGGCAATCCCGGGCTGGAGTATGCCCAAAGCCGCCATAACCTGGGATATCTGGTAATTTACGCCTTGGGCCGGCAACTGGGTATTGCCTTAAACAAACAGAATCTTAAATCTCGTTGGGGGCAGGGTCTCTTGGCGGGAGAAACCGTGGTGCTGGCCCAACCCCTCACTTACATGAATCAGAGCGGCCTGGCCGTGAAATTGCTCCTAAACCGTTGGCGACTGTCGTCTGCTGACCTGGCGGTTATTCATGACGATCTGGACGTGCCCTTCGGCCGTCTCAAACTCTCAGCCCGGGGTGGGGCGGGAGGACATCGCGGCATCCTCTCTATCATTGCCGCCCTGAACAGTGAAGACTTCATCCGGGTGAAACTGGGCATCGGCCGGCCGCCCCCCGGTATCCCAGCGGAAGACTTTGTCCTCAACCCCTTCAAGCCCGAAGAAATAGAAACCATGGCGGAACTGGTGACCCGAGCCGCCCAGGCCGTGATCACCCTGGTAACCGCCGGCCTGGCCGCCACCCAGAATGAATTTCATCGCCAGCCGCAGCCCCGCGAGGCCGGCCTGAAGGTGCAAAGTTAATTGACCCACTGGAGCAACCAGGATCTCCAGTGACTTGCTGTCTCCTATAATGCTTCTGATACTAAAACCACATAGCTTACTTGTCACTCGCCTATCTTGACTAAGTCGGCTATTTGATTCCGGCCCAGCCGGGTTTGAGGGGGAACTGTCCATGCCTGACGATCGAAATCGAGACGACCGCCCCAGTTGGCGGGAAATAGACCAGCGTCGCGACCGGCCCGCTCGGCAACGCCCGATAAGGCCAAGGTTGCCGAAAAAACAAGCGGAGTGGGTGCGAAAGTTGGCTCTGCGCCAAGCCGAAGCCCTCTTTCAGGGCAAACGCGGCCGACCGGAATATCAAGCGGCCCTAAAGGCCTTGGAGGCAGCCCACGGCACTAAAAAATTTGTCTCCACGGTGAAGAAGTTCCTAAAGGAATACGGCCTCCCGGAAGAATGGGGGACTCTCAACCTGCTGTTGGATTTCCCTGAGCCTGACGTGGTTATCCAGGTGTTGCAGGTCATGGCTGACCAGGTAGGCACCCGCAGCCGGGTGGAACAACAAGGCTTCAAGGGCAAGATGCAGGTCCTGGCCCTCACCAGCCCCCAAGTGGAACTGCGGCGGAGCGCGGCGGAAGTTTTGGCTTCTCTGTAATATTTTTAAAAAAATAAAAAAAATATATTTTTGACAAAAAAAACACTTGACAAAAAATATTTTTCTTGTAATCAAGAAATTACTGGGACTTATAGGTCTGTTCAGGTCCTGGCAAAAAATGGCCAGTCCCCTGCCCCAGCACAGGGAGGTGTGATTTCTGGGGAGAAGGGCGATTAATTCCAGCCCTTTCGACCGTAACGGCACAAGGAGGTGCTATGGGGACAAAAAGTGACGTCAAGCCAAGCCAGCCGGCCGAGACCGGCAAGCATTTCGACTCCCCACCAATTTCCGACCTCACCCACATTATTACGGGCGATCGGGCCTTCCGCCACATCCTGCAGCGTCTGCCCCTGTATGCCGCCACCGATTTACCGGTGTTGATCATGGGAGAGCCCGGCACCGGCAAAGAGTTGGTGGCCGAGGCCTTGTGGGCCTTGAGTCCTCGCTGCCAGCAGCCTTTTTTCCGGCTTAACTGTGCCGTGTTGATTGCTGATCTGGCCTGCAGCGAGCTGTTTGGACATCTGAAGGGTTCTTTCACTGGGGCGGAGACCGCCAGAGCCGGCAAGTTCAAGATGGCCCATCAGGGCACCTTGTTTTTGGACGAGGTGGGGGATTTGCCGCTAGCCATCCAGCCCCGCCTGCTAAGAGCGGTGGAGCAGGGAGAGATCGAACCGCTGGGGAGGGATGTGCCCATCCGGGTGGATGTGCGTCTGATTGCCGCCACCAATCAGAGTCTGCCCCAACTGGTGGCTCAGGGGCGCTTCCGTCAGGACCTCTATGACCGCCTGGCAGTGCTGGCCGTTTATCTCCCCCCCCTGAGAGAACGGGGTGATGATCTTCTTCGGCTGGCCGACCATTTTCTGGCCGAGCAGGCCCGACAATACCAACGAGCGGTCAAGGGGTTTTCGCCCGCCGCGGTGCGCCGCCTCAAAGAGCACGCCTGGCTGGGAAACGTGCGGGAGCTGAAAAACGTGGTCACCCGGGCCGTGCTCCACTGCTCCGGCCCCTTGGTCCGGGAAACAGACCTGCATTTAACCCCGAAATTTTATTCTCCTCCCACTCCTTCGGCCTCGACGCTGGCGGAAAAGGCAACCGCCTACCGCGCCAAGATGGCCGCTGAGGTGTGGCCGGCCCGACCGCCACAGCAGCAATTGGAAAACCTGCTCTCGGAGGTAGGGGGGAATGTATCCGCGCTGGCCCGCCGTCTGGGGGTGTGCACCAAGACCATCTATCGTTGGCTGCAATCCTACGATATCGACCTAGACTCTGTGCGCCTGCACCACGGTTAACGGCACCACCAGGGGGCCGCCAGACCTCAAGGACAGAAGGGTGATGTCCCTAAACTACGGGAGTCTAGTCACCATTCTATCCCCCGGCGCCCTGCCACCCCGGCCTCGTAATAATGTTTGACCGGGCGCATTTCCGTAACCAGGTCAGCCACCGCCACCAACTCGGGGGGAGCCGATCGGCCGGTAAGAACCACTTCCACCCCCGGGGGGCGCTCTTGCAGGAGCTGCAGCACCTCTGCCAGCGGCAGGAGCTGACCGGCCAAGGCAACGTTAATTTCGTCCAGAATGACCACCTCATATTCACCGCTGCGGATGAGGTGGCGCCCCAAGTCCAGGGCCTGGCGGGCCAAGGCTAGGTCCTCGGCCGCCGGAGATTTGAAATTCACCAGCCCCGGCCGCCCAAAAGAACGGATGGTCAGCTCCGGGGCCAGACGCGCCGCCGCCCGCACTTCACCGCTTTCCCGCCCTTTCAGAAACTGCACGATGAACACCCGCAAACCCTGACCCACCGCCCTGAGCGCCAAACCCAGGGCACAGGTGGTCTTCCCCTTGCCGTCCCCGGTATAAACCTGGACAAAGCCTTGAGACCATCTTTCCTTGCTCATGCTGTTTTCTCCTCACCGCCGATGGCTATCGCATTGCCCTCCCGGCTGGCTGGTATCCCCTTATCCAATAACCTCTTGCTTTCGGCTGGCGAACAGGACTGCCGAATTGATATCTTAGCACCATTACCGAACGGTTGTCCCTGAAAAATCCTTTCCACTTCCTTATCATCTCCCCACGTATTTTCCCTTCCGCCCTTGTCGCCCCCTGTGCTTTGCCCTCCTCTGAAATAGGTGGTTGGAATTTTAGCAATTGGCGGTTATGATAACTATTAGCGCAGAGTTTTTCATCCTCTGTTTTCCTCATCTTCCTGGCAGGGAGACCCGAAATGCTCATCGTCATGGATAAAGACGCCTCCCCGGCACAGATCGCTCAAGTGGTGGCCAAAATCACCTCCCTAGGCTTCTTGGCCCAGCCCATTCCGGGCGGTTCCCGGACGGCCATCGGTATTTTGAGAAACCCGGGGCCGGTGGACCCCGCACTATTTTTGGACATGCCGGGTGTGACCCAGGCCATTGCCGTCTCCAAGCCTTACAAGCTGGTCAGCCGCGAAATGAAGCGTGAAGATACCATCATCCGCCTCCCTGGCCTGGAAATCGGTAAAGGCAGATTCGTGGTGATGGCCGGCCCCTGTGCCGTTGAGAGCGAGCTTCAGGCCCTCACCATTGCCCGGGCCGTGAAAGCGGCCGGCGCGCAGCTCTTTCGAGGCGGCGCTTACAAACCCCGCACCTCCCCATATAGCTATCAGGGAATGGGCAAGAACGGCCTGAAGATTTTAGCCAAAGTCCGGGAAGAAACCGGCCTGCTGATCGTCACCGAAGCGGTGGACCACGACTCGCTGAAGTTGGTGGCCGAATATGCCGACATCGTCCAGATCGGGGCCCGCAGCATGCAAAATTTCACTCTCCTGCGCCGGGCCGGACACATCGGCAAACCAGTGCTCTTAAAGAGGGGCATGTACGCTACCCTCGAAGAATGGCTCATGTCGGCGGAATATATCATGTCAGAGGGCAATCCTCAGGTGCTTCTCTGTGAACGGGGGATCAGGGGCATCGGCGACCATGCCAGAAACCTCCTGGACCTGGCCAGTATCCCGGCGGTGCGCCGAGAAAGCCACCTCCCCATCGTGGTGGACCCCTCCCATGCCGCCGGCCGTCGCGATTTAGTGGTTCCCCTGGCCCGGGCCGCCGTCGCCGCCGGCGCCGACGGCCTGCTCATCGAAGTGCACCATGATCCCGAAAAGGCCCTCTCCGACGGGGCTCAGTCCTTGTACCCCCAACAGTTTGCCGATCTGATGGCAGATCTGCAAACTTTGCGACCCGGCGGCTGGTGCTGATGGTGAGTCGGCAAACGTGAACCAACTCTTGGAGATTTCCCTCCCCCTGCCGGGGCGGGAGCAGAGTTACCAGATTGTCATCTCCCCGGGATTGCGTCTGCGCTTGGCCGCCTGTCTGGAACCCCTCCATCTGCCCCGCCGCCTTTTTCTCGTCGCCGACACCCGGGTGGCCCGCCTTTACGGGGCGGAGGTGAGTAAATCGTTACAGGACGCCGGTTATACGATAGAGCTCTTGACCGTCGCCCCCGGTGAACGCACCAAAAGCTGGCCCACCATAGTGCGATCGGCCCGGCGTTTGCTCGCTTCAGGGGCTGACCGCCACACCGCCCTGGTGGCTCTGGGCGGCGGCGTCGTCGGCGACCTGACCGGCTTTCTGGCCTCCATATATATGAGGGGCCTGCCGTGCGTCCAGGTCCCCACTACCCTCTTGGCCATGGTGGACGCCAGTATCGGTGGCAAAACGGCCGTCAATCTGCCCGAGGGCAAGAATCTGCTGGGAACTTTCCACCAACCCGCCCTGGTGGTTATCGACCCGGAATTTCTTAGAACCTTGCCCCCCCCGGAACGCCTCAATGGCTTGGCCGAAGTCCTCAAGGCGGGCTTCATCCGCCAACCTGACCTCCTGGGGCGGATAGCAAAATGCCGCCGCCGACTGTTTGACACTCCGGCCGAACTAACCAACATCATTTATACGGCGGCGGCAATCAAGGCCCAGATCGTAGTGGCCGATGAGCGGGAAGCGGATGTCCGGCGGCTTCTTAATTTTGGCCATACTGTTGGCCATGCCCTGGAGGCCGCCTCAGGCTTTCAGCTCTCCCATGGCCAGGCCGTAGCCTGCGGTATGCTGGCGGCCTTGCAATTATCCGTGCAGCTCGCCGATCTGTCCCCTGCCACCGCCTCCTACGGCGCCGGACTGATCAGAGACTGCGGTCTTGGCCGCAGCCTGCCCCCTCTTAATCACGATGCTATTCTCGCAGCCCTCCCCCGAGACAAAAAGCGCCAGGGCCAGGACCTGGTTTTTGTGCTCTTGAAAGAGTTGGGAGAACCAGTGATTTTCTCGGGCGTCCCCCTCTCTCTGGTGGACCAAATATTAAGGCAGCAGTGGCCGGCAATAAGCGGTCAGTGAGAGAAGAAGAGCTTGAGGCAACAATTATTTCCTCTCCTTACTTGCTCGCCGCCGGCTTCCGAACCTGGCAGAAGATTGGAGTCAGAGCTGCCTGATCGGGGCCGGCAAAAATATGTCGTTCCATCTTGACAAGGACAGTAATAATTATTATTTAATAAACAATTAATTACCAGGTTGGTTGACCACGGGTGAATTTTTCAATGGTTTTCTTTCAACCTCTTTATTATCCCGGTGCCGACGAATTGCGTGTCCTCCCGACTTGCCGTCCCCTGGACACATAATTAATTGATAAAATTCCCCAAAAGAGGCAGACGATCATGAAAAGTTACCAATGTGGCATTTGTCGTTACCTCTATGATCCAGAGCAAGGAGACCCGGAAAACAATATTCCTCCCCCTACCAGCTTTGAACAATTACCGGCGGATTGGGTGTGCCCGATCTGCGCTGCGGCCAAAGAACAATTCAGCCCGCTGGCCTAAGCCATCAGGTTGAAAATAAAAATCAGCAAGGAGTGAAATTAATGGCTGACTATCGGTGCCCCTATTGTGGCTCTCAGAGTTTTCATCTCCGGGACCCGCAAGACCAATATGAAATTTACGAATTTGATCTCCGCCATGGCAAAGCCTTCTTCATCCCTTCAGAGGAAGGAAATGCGCAGCCGCCAGACATTACCGACGACACCGAAACTTACTGTAACCTCTGTTCCTGGCACAGCAAGTTCAATGCCCTGAAACGACTTGGATAGATTAGGCCAAGTTTTTTCCTTATAATTTTTTCCTAAAGGCCCCCAGGCCCTACATCTAAAGGAGGATGGCGATGACTGAAAAATTGCAGATCTACAAATGTGAAGTTTGCGGCAACATCGTGGAAGTGTTGCATGCCGGGCAGGGACAGTTGGTCTGTTGCGGCGTTCCGATGAAAAACTTTGTGGAGAACACCGTGGATGCCGCCAAGGAAAAACATGTCCCGGTGGTGGAAAAAATCTCCGGCGGTTTCAGAGTGAAGGTTGGCGGTGTACCCCACCCCATGGAGGAGAAACACTACATTGAGTGGATCGAAATCATTGCCGACGGCAAAGCCTACCGGCAGTTCCTGCAACCGGGACAGGCACCTGAGGCTGTTTTTGAAATTCAGGCCGAAAAAGTGACCGCCCGGGAATACTGCAACCTGCACGGCCTCTGGAAGGCTTAGCAGCCTCGGCAAATCGCCTGTTGCTCGCGGTAATGCTTAACGGCTGGCCGACCTTGACCGGCATCTCAAATATTGACTGAGAAAGGAGAGGCTATGAAGGTATTGATTGCGTACGACAGCAGAACCGGGCACACTGAAAAAATGGCCCAGTATATGGCGGAGGGGGTGCGTTTTTCGGGGAATGAGGTCGAAGTGAAGAAAATCTCCGATATCAAAACAGAGGCAGATTTGCAGGGTTACAATGGCTACCTTTTCGGCTCCCCCACTTACCACCGGGACATGACCCAAGGCATGAAAACTTTCCTCTTTTTGGCGCAGAAGGCCAAACTCCAGGGCAAAGTGGGAGGCGCCTTCGGCTCCTACACCCACAGCGGCGATGCCCCCAAATACATCTATGAAACCATGCAATACGTCTTCGACATGAACATGACCGATTTGGGTTCATTTAACCTCAAAGAGGCCATGATTGATAAGGCCGAAGGCATGAAGGCCTGCCAGGATTATGGGCGGGTCGTGGGCGAGAAGTTAAACGCTGCCGGCTAGTTTTGAGTAAGGGCCGCCTTTCTGCCGCCGGTAGGTGAATATTTCAACTAGCCGCGGTAGGCCTGGAAAATACCTATCATTGAGCGCCTGGGGAGACCGCACCGGTCCCCCCAGGCGATTTTTTACGGCCTCAGCTGCCCGATTTTCCTCACCCTAATCTTAAGATATTAATTAGTGTAGATTTATGCTGACAGGAAGAAATTATCATACCCTCCCCTTCCTCACTCCCGCCGGCAGAATTAAAGATATCATACCTTGCGGATGAGCAGGGGGGTGCCCACCGCCGACCCTAGCTGTTGAGCAGCGCTGGCAAATGCGCAGGCGACTTCCAGGTATCCGTGGCTGCCGATCAGGGCTAGCAATTCCCCCGCCGAGACTTCGGCATAAGTGCGCTGCAGAGAGGTCAGAGTCTGGGAGCCGATCTCCAGCTGACAAGTGCCCCCAGTCAACCAAGCCAACAAATCCTTACCTCGGACATTGCTCACTAGGTTGCCGAAATGATCCTGATAAATTATCTCTCCCTGCACTGTCTCAGGGCCAAAAGTGGGATGGGGAAAAGATAGCAGGACAGGGTCAGGCAGGGGGGGCCCGAAAGCGGACAAGACCACTCCCAAGGAAAGATGGGCGGCTACCGGGGCAAAGATATCCCGGCCATGAAAAGTGGGGGCCACCGGTGTCCGAAAATAAGAAGTTTCGCTGAGGGACACGATTGACAACTGAGATTCATCAGACGCCCAAGCGAGGGCAAACAGTCCATTATCGGGCCCCACATAGTACAAATTACGACACTTGGCCGCCAATCCTCGGCGTGTCCCCCCCACCCCCGGGTCCACCACGGCCAGATGAATGGTATCCGGTGGAAAATAAGGGGCAGCCGCCGCCAAAACCAAAGCCCCGGCCAAAATGTCCTGCGCTGGAATATCGTGGGTGATATCTACCAGGATGGCCTCGGGGTTGATCCCCAGAATGACGCCCTTCATAGCCGCCACGTAAGCATCCTGGCAGCCGAAATCGGTCAGCAAGGTTATTACCCGACGGGCCGGCATCTTGGTAACCCCATCCCGGGGCGATGGCCCCGGGCCCCAAAGGTTTAGCCATCAGTCAAGAGCCTAAGATCATTATCCCCGTTGCTCCTGCCCTCCGCTTACTGTTCACTCAGCAACCTGCCCACTTCTTCCCTGATGCGCTCCGCAGGGATAGCCCCGGCAAACCGGCCCCGGCCGTTGAGATAAACCAGAGGGGTGGGGTAGGCAAGAGAGCAGAGCAGGGATGTCTGCGGTAGCGACGGCCCCCGCGGGTCTTGCAGGACGTTAATATATTCCACCTTCACTCTGCCCGGAAAGGCGGCCTCCAAAGTCATCGCCAAGGCCTTGGCCTGCATTTCCATGCTGACCTTGGCCAGCGGGTCACCATGCTCGTGCTCATGAGCCTGAGCAGTCCCCTGATGATGGCCGCAACCGCAACTGCAACCGGAGGAGGCCGCAGTAGGAGTGTCATAGATGACCACTTCCACCATTTTTGCCCCAGTCATAAAAATTCCTCCTCTGAAAGTCAACCTCAGCAGCCCCAACCAGATTCGCCATCTTTGATCTTTTGGATTATTATTATGCCAGATTTATAAATCTACGGGATAAAATTAATCTTCAAGCCTTTTTGGCGCTCTCCATATTTCATGCTTCAGCCTTTTATGCGTTAGGGAGTCTGGTGATGGACTTGAGCATCCTGCAAGCCATAGAACTGGCAATTTCTCACGAGTTGGAGGCCCGCCAGAGTTATTTGGCCCTGGCTGCGGAGACGGACGATCCGGAGCTCAAACATCTGCTGCAGGAAATCGCCCAGGAAGAGGCCGGCCATGAGGCGTCCTTGCGAAGCCGCCTGCGCCTCTATGAGCAGAAACAACTGCTGTGGGACACCATCTCCCGCTATGTCAGCCCGGCCATGTGCGAGGAGATTCTGAAAAATCCCCAAATGCTGCAATTAGGGGGAGAGAGGCGGCACATCACTGTGCTGTTTGCCGACATCAAGGGTTTTACCTCCCTGTCGGAAAGGCTGGACCCAAGCCAGGTAGTGGAAATTCTTAACCGGTTCTTCAGCCAGATGGTGGACCTGGTGTTCGAGCACCACGGCACTCTGGATAAGTTTCTGGGAGACGCTATGATGGCTTTCTTCGGCGCCCCCCTGGATGTCCCCCAAGCCGCCAGCCAGGCCGTGGCCTGCGCGGTGGCCATGCAACGGCGGCTCCAGAAAATGCGGCAAGACAACGCCACTCCCATCACCGGCCTGCGCATCGGCATCAACACCGGTGAGGCCGTGTTGGGCAACATCGGCTCCCCCCAGCGCATGGATTTCACCCTCGTCGGCGACGTGGTCAATGTAGCCGCCCGTCTGCTGGAACTGGCCAAAGAATCCGGGGCCGACATCATCCTGGGGGAATCCACTTTCTTGGAAGTGAAAGGGGAAAGCTTTCAGATTGTCCCCGGGCCGGCCGTGAAGCTTAGGGGGCGGCAAGAGCTGACGGTAAGCTACCAGGTCAACTGGTAAAGAAATTCTGGAAATTTTTTTTGGGAAAAAAAATTTCTATTGACAATGTTCACAAACTTATATTAAATGCTTCATTGCATGTGTAAGATGTGAAAAGTTTCTCTTCCATTTTGACGAGTTTTAATTTTTAACGACAAGCGCATGGTCGATCTCACTGCTCCGGGCAGCCCGACGAAACTCACACACACAGAAAGGGGAAAGATATGCAGTATACCGGTCACGGCGGTAAGCCTTTGGTAGAAAGGGTGATAACAGATAAGGCTGAAGCCAAAAAGAAAATCGCGGGGTTAAAAACCATGCCGGCCAGTCGGCAGATGGCAACCGAGGCCATCGGCATCGCCTATGGGTTTTTCTCGCCCATCGAGGGCTTCATGAAAAAGGCCGATGTGGAGACCACCTGCAAGAAAATGGAGCTTACTGACGGCACCATCTGGAGCATCCCCATCGTTTACGACATCTCGGATGCGGAGATCGCCCAGTACGGCCTCAAGGTGGGGGACTCTGTCCTTCTCACTTACGACGGCAATCCCCTCGCCATCTTTGATATCGAAGAGATTTATACTTATGACAAAGAGTCTATGGCCCAGGATGTGTACGGCACCAAAGAGGAAAAACACCCAGGTGTCAAGCGGACTTATAATTATAAAGACAAATTCCTGGGCGGCAAAATCACCCTGGTTAATGAACCCAAAGTCCGGGAACCTTTTACCCCCTATTTTCTTACCCCCCGGCAGCACCGGCAAAAGTTTGCGGAAAAGAACTGGATCAAGATTGTGGCCCACCAGACCCGGAACGTGCCTCACTCCGGCCATGAATGGTTGATGAAACACGCCTACATCGCCGCCCACGGTGACAGCCCGGTGGAGCAGATGGAGACCATGGGCAAGGCCATTTCCGGCATATTGGTCAACTGTATTGTAGGTGAAAAGCGGGTTGGCGACTACATTGACGAGGCCATCGTCCTCACCCAGGATGAGTTGCGCAAATCCGGCTACTTCCGCGCAGACATTCATATGGTGACCATGACCTTCTGGGATATGCGCTATGCCGGCCCTCGGGAGGCGGTGCACCACTCCATCATCCGCACCAATCTGGGGCTTACCCACCACATGTTTGGCCGGGACCATGCCGGCGTCGGCACCTATTATCATTCCTATCAGGCCCACCACCTGCTGATGAGCATCCCCAAAGAAAAATTGAACATCACTCCCATCTATGTCCTGGAATGGGCCTATTGCCCACACTGCGGGGAAGTGACCTGCATCGGTCTGTGCGGGCACTGGAAGGAACTCCAGAAGTTCAGCGGTACCAAGATCCGCTCCATCATCATGGACGAAGTGAAGCCCACTCGCCTGATCTTCCGGCCGGAGGTCTTTGACGTGGTCATGGAAGCCTCCAAGAAATACGGCTTCGGCTCTCCTTTCGTCACCCAGGAATATCTGCAAAAGGCCAAGCCAGCCTTTAGCATTGAGCCTTTATAAGAGACAGGGCTTCCTGACGAGACTTCCCCATTCAAGATTAACTGCAGGCCCCGGCCTGATAGAACTCTTAAGGAGGAAAGGATATGGCTGAGACTTATCCGATTAATATATGGATCAATGAGGAACGGTTCAACTCCCTGCAGAATGCCGGCCTGGGGAAGTTGCTCAAAGAGGAGCTGGCCGGCATGAAAGTCCTCATCGTCCCTTGCACCGCCGAACAGCGGGACAAGGTCTTGCAGCTCTTCCCCATGGCCAAATATGACGCCGCCACCACCAAGAGCATTGAGCTGTTGCCCAAGAAAGTGAAAGACCAGATTTACGACATGGTGGTGAAAAAGAAGTCCTTAGACGTCATGGACGATTTTATTAAGTTGGTGGAAAAAGGCTGATCTCCTCTGGAACCGGAAGATTGATTGATCGGCAAGGGTAATCAAGGTGGGGCTGTCACCCTCGACGAGGGCAAGGCGGCGCCCGCCTCGGCAATAGAAGAAAAGCAGTTTAGTTAACCCTAAACAGGAGGTTTAAAACCATGCCAAGTTTTGTGATTACGGAGAAATGTGACGGCTGCAAGGCCCTGGACAAGACTGCTTGCCAGTACATCTGTCCCAACGACCTCATGGTCTTGGATCCCGTGAAAAAGAAGGCTTACAACCAGGAACCCGATCAGTGCTGGGAGTGCTTCAACTGCGTGAAGATCTGCCCTCAGCAGGCCATCGAGGTCCGCCACTATGCGGACATCATGCCCTTGGGCTCCAGCACCTTCCCGCTTAGGGGCACGGACAACATCATGTGGACCATCAAGTTCCGCGATCAGAAAACCGTAAAGCGCTTCAAGTTCCCCATCCGCACCACCCCTGAGGGCTCCATCGACGTGTTCAAGGGGAAGACCATCCCTTCTAACCTGGCGGATCTGAAAAAACCCGGTTTCTTCACCGGGCCGGCCCGCACCGAATAAGTCGAAGAAACAGGAAAATTCAAGGAGGACTGAAATATGGCTCTGGAAAGAGAATTTTGTAAGTGGTCATTCTGTCAGAAACCCCCGGTGGAAACTGTGGAGACGGATTTATTGATCGTCGGCGGCGGCATGGCCGCCTGCGGCGCCGCGGTGGAAGCCGCGGCCTGGGCTAAGCCTGCTGGCCTCAAAATAAAGCTGGTGGACAAAGCTGCCTTGGATCGCTCGGGCGCCGTGGCCATGGGCCTCTCCGCCATCAACACCTTCATCGGCCCTGAAAACAAGGTGGACGACTATGTCAGGTATGTGCGTCAGGACTTGATGGGCATCGTCCGGGAGGACCTGATTCATTCCCTGGGCTGCCACGTGGACCAGACGGTTTATGACTTCCAGGAATGGGGCCTGCCCATCTGGCAGAAAGACAAGGAAGGCCACACTGTGGACGGCCAGGTAGCCAGAGACGAGGGCCTGCCGATGCTGAAGGACGGCGGGCAATGCTGTCGCTCCGGCCGCTGGCAGTGCATGATCAACGGCGAGTCCTACAAGGTCATCGTGGCCGAGGCCGCCAAAAACGCCATCGGCATGGACAACATCTATGAACGCGTCTTCATCGTCAAGCTCTTGACCGACAAGAACAATCCCAACCGGGTGTGCGGCGCCATCGGTTTTTCCGTGCGGGAGCAAAAGGCCTTCGTCTTCAAATGCAAGGCGATGATCATCGCTTGCGGCGGCGTGGTCAATGTCTTCCGGCCGCGGTCGGTGCAAGAAGGCCAGGGCCGGGCTTGGTACCCGGTGTGGAACGCCGGCTCCACCTACGCCATGCCCGCCGAAATCGGCGCTAAAATGGTGCTCATGGAAAACCGCTTCGTGCCGACCCGCTTCAAGGACGGCTACGGCCCGGTGGGCGCCTGGTTCCTGTTCTTCAAGGCCCAGGCCACCAACGCCTACAACGAAGACGCCATGACCCGCAACAAGGCCCAGCTTCAGGCCGACTATCCCGGCTATGCCGATGCCCCCGGCACCTGCCTGCGCAACCATGTGCAGATGATTGAGATTAAAGAGGGCCGCGGCCCCATCCTGATGCATACCGACAAGGCCATGGCGGATTTGGCCAAGGTGCTCTCCAAGAAAGAGCTCAAACACCTGGAAGCGGAAGCCTGGGAAGACTTCCTGGATATGTCCATCTCCGCCGCCTCACTGTGGGCCTCCTTGAACATCGAACCGGACAAGAAGCCTTCGGAAATCATGCCCTCTGAACCCTATCTGCTCGCCTCCCATGCCGGCTGCGCCGGCCTGTGGGTCTCCGGGCCCTCCAAGGGCTACCTCGGCGCCCCCGATGACTGGTTCTGGGGCTATGACCGCATGACCACCGTGGAAGGCTTGTTCACCGCCGGTGACGGGGTGGGCGCTTCCGGCCACAAGTTCTCCTCCGGCTCCCATGCCGAGGGCCGCATGGCCGCCAAAGGTGCCCTGGCCTTCATCCTGGACCACAAAGATGATAAACTGGAACCGGGGCAGAATATCGACGAGCTTCTCGCCGAAATCTACCTGCCCTTCGAAATCTACGAGAAGTACAAAGACTACACCACCGCCCCGGAGATTAACCCCAACTACTTATTACCTAGGCAAGTCCAGGCTCGCCTCCAAAAGCTCATGGACGAATACTGCGCCGGCTGCTCCGCCAATTACACCACCAACAAGGTCATGTTGGAAATCGGCCTGGACCGCCTCACCCTGCTGAAGGAAGACGCCCAGCGGATGGCGGCCCGGGATCTCCACGAGCTGATGCGCGCCTGGGAGAATTACCACCGCATCCTGGCCGGCGAGGCTCACCTCAGGCACATCCTCTTCCGGGAAGAGAGCCGTTACCCCGGCTACTATTACCGTTCCGACTTCCTGAAAATCGACGACGAAAAATGGAAGGTCTTCACCATCTCCCAGTACGACAAGTCCAAGAACGAGTGGAAGTTTGAGACCAAGCCCTACGTCCAGCTGGTGAAGTAAACCACGACTAACCCTTGGGGCTGCCTTTGGGCGGCCCCAGGCCCGGTATCTTCGGCCGTGGCGGCGCGCTCTCCACGGCCAGTTTTTTAAGATGGTCCCAAAAGGAGGACTGCCTTGAGTACCGACAATAACAAGATTCTGGTCATTGGGGGGGGCATGAGCGGCCTCACCGCGGCCTTAGAGGCGGCTGAATCCGGGGCCCAGGTGGTCATCGTGGAGAAAAAACCTTACCTGGGCGGCCGGGTGGCTCAACTGCACCGCTATTTCCCCAAGCTCTGCCCCCCTGCTTGCGGCCTGGAAATTCAGTTCCGCCGCCTCCGACAAAACCCCCGCCTCACTTTTTATACCCAGGCGGAAGTCATTCAGGTGAGCGGCGCGGAAGGTAACTATGACGTCACCCTCAGGATTAACCCCCGCTACGTCAACGACCGCTGTACGGCCTGCGGCGCCTGCGCCGAGGCCTGCCCGGCGGAGCGGGAAGATGCCTTCAACTACGGTCTTAATAAGACCAAAGCAGCTTACCTCCCCTATGACATGGCCTTCCCCTTCAAATACGTCATAGATGCCTCGGCCTGTCAGCCCAACTGCGGCCAAAAATGCCATGCCGCCTGCGCTTACGAGGCGATTGACCTTAATATGCGACCCCAAACCATGACCCACAACGTGGGGGCCATCATCCTGGCCGGCGGCTGGGACCTTTACGACGCCGCCAAGATCGACAACCTGGGCTACGGCCAGGTGAAAAACGTCATCACCAACATGCAGATGGAAAGGCTGGCCGCGGCCAACGGGCCCACCGGCGGGCAGATTCTGCGACCCTCAGACAATCTGCCCCCCAAGAAGGTGGCTTTCGTGCAGTGCGCCGGCTCCCGGGACGAAAACCACCTCCCTTACTGCTCTTACATCTGCTGCATGGCCTCTCTGAAGCAGGCCACCTATCTTAGGGAAAAAGATCCCGAGTCGGAAGCCCACATCTTTTATATTGATCTGCGGACCCCGGGGCGCTACGAACAGTTCATGTGGAAAGTACGAGATGATGAAGGCGTTAAGCTTATCCGGGGCAAAGTGGCCAAAGTGGAGCAGGAAGTTGGCAGCCCAAGGGTGGTGATAACCGCCGAAAATACGGCCACCGGTAATAAACTCAGGGACACCTTTGACATGGTGGTGCTGGCTGTCGGCATGGTGCCCGCCACTAAGACCACACCCTTTGCCATGCCACTGTCTTACACCCCGGAAGGCTTTGTCATTCCGGAATTGCTCCCCAAAGGCATCTACGCCGTCGGCTCCCTGAAAAGCCCCTTGGATGTCACCAAATCCATGCAGGATAGCACCGGGGCCGCCCTGAAAAGTCTTATCAGCCTGAGCAGGAGGTAGCTATGGCCATTGAAGAAAGAAAATATGCTGCGTATTTATGCAAGGGCTGTGGCATCGGGGAGGCCGTCAAGTTTGCCGCTTTGACCAAGGTGACTACCCGGGAAGGCAAAATCCCGTTGGTCAAGGAACATGACGTCCTGTGCAGCCCTGCCGGTCTTGAGATGATCAAACAGGACATCGCCAGCGAGGGAGTTAACTGCATCATCATCGGCGCCTGCTCCCCCCGCGTGAAATACGAAGAGTTCGACTTCCCCGGGTGCCTGGTGGAGCGCGTCAATCTCCGTGAGTTTGTGGCTTGGACCCAGGAGCCCAACCATCCCGAAACCCAAGCCCTGGCCGAAGACTATCTGCGCATGGCCGCCGCCCGCATCAAAAAGGGCGACCTGCCTGAACCCTTCCAGACCGAATGCGACAAAACCATCCTGGTCATCGGCGGCGGCATGGCCGGCCTGTCCGCCGCTCTGGAAGCCGCCAACCACGGTTACGATGTACTCCTGGTGGAAAAGGAGGCCCAGATCGGCGGCTTCGGCGCCAAATTGCACAAAGCCACCCCCAGCTCCTATCCCTTTGACAAACTTCAAAACTCACCGGTTTTGGCCAAGATCAATGCAGTCCAGGGTAACCCCAAAATCAGGGTCTGGACCAACTCCGTCATCGAAACCCTGGAGGGAGAACCTGGTCTTTTGGATGTTACTATCAAAAGAAATGGCGAGCTGGAAACCCTGCGGGTGGGGGCAGTGGTTTTGGCCACCGGCTGGAAGCCTTATGACGCCACCAAACTCGGACACCTCGGCTATGGGCTGCCTAATGTCATCACCAACCTCGATATGGAAGAGATGGCCAAGAAGGGCAAAATTGCCCGTCCCTCCGATGGCCGCCCTGCCAAGGCAGTGGCCTTCATCCAGTGCGCCGGTTCCCGGGATCCCGATCATCTCCCCTACTGCTCCGACATCTGCTGCGCTGTCTCCCTAAAACAGGCCCTGTATGTCCGGCAGCAGGATCCGGACGCCGTGGCCATGATCCTTTACAAGGACATCCGCACCCCCGGCAACAATGAGCTCTTTTATAAAGCCGCCCAGTCCGATCCGGGCGTCATGCTCACCAAGGCGGAAGTAACCGGGGTGACCGAAGCGGGCGGCAAACTCAAAATCAGCGCCCAGGACACCCTGCTGGGGGAAAACGTCGTCTTCGAAGCCGACCTCGTGGTGCTGGCCACCGGCATGGTGCCCACCACCAAAGATGATCCCATCCTGAATCTCAAATATCGCCAGGGGCCGGGACTCCCTGACCTGGACCTGTTCCAGGGCTTTGCCGACTCCAATTTCATCTGTTTCCCTTACGAAACCCGCCGTACTGCCATCTATGCCGCCGGCACCGTGCACCAACCCATGGGGCTGGCCATGGCCGAGCAGGACGGCGTCGGAGCCGCCCTGAAGGCCATCCAGGCCTTGGAGCATATCGCCGTCGGTATGGCGGTGCACCCCCGGGCCTGGGATGAAACCTTCCCGGAACCCTTCTTGCAACGCTGCACCCAGTGTAAACGTTGCACCGAAGAATGCCCCTTCGGCGCCATCGAAGAAGACGAGAAAGGCACTCCCTTCTACAAAATCAACCGTTGCCGCCGCTGCGGCACCTGTATGGGGGCCTGCCCCGAGCGCATCGTCAACTTCAAAGACTACAGCGTGGACATCGTCGGCTCCATGTTGAAGAGTTTGGAGGTGCCTACGGAAGAAGACGTGGAAGACGATGAGGAAGTTCCTCTGCGGATCCTTGGCCTGGTCTGCGAAAACGACGCCTACCCGGCCCTGGACGCCGCAGCCCAGCACCATCTGCGCCTCAATCCCTCCATCCGCTTCGTCCCTCTGCGTTGTCTGGGCTCCTTTAACCTGGTGTGGGTCTCTGATGCCTTCTCCCGCGGGGTGGACGGCATGATCCTCCTGGGCTGCAAGTATGGCGACGACTACCAGTGCCACTTTGCCAAGGGCAGCGAACTCTGCGCTTACCGCCTGACCAAGCTGTCGGAAACCCTGGACAAGCTGGGCCTGGAAGCCGACCGGGTACAGCAGATGCAAGTGGCCATCTCCGAATTTGACACCCTGCCCCAAATCCTCGATGATTTCGTGGCCCGGGTCAAAGAAATCGGCCCCAACCCCTTCAAGGGCATGTAGGAGGTGTAAACCATGGCTGGCGAAACCGTCATCAAACCCGATCTTGATTTTATCAAGCGCATTGTCGCCGCCGGGGGAGACACCGCCAAGAAGTGTTACCAGTGTGACACCTGCTCGGTTGTCTGCAACCTGTCTCCTGATAACAAGCCCTTCCCCCGGAAGGAGATGATCCAGGCCCAGTGGGGCCTGAAAGACGTCCTCAAAAGCCCGGATATCTGGCTCTGCCACCAGTGCAGTGACTGCACGGTCTACTGCCCCCGGGGTGCCAAACCCGGAGAAGTCTTGGCAGTGCTGCGCCAGATGGCCATCGAACATTATGCCTTCCCCAGCCTCCTGGCGCGCCTGGTGGGAGACATCAAATTCCTGCCGCTTTTGGTGCTTTTCCCGGTGCTGCTTCTGCTCTTCGTCCTCAAGGCCCTGGGCGTCTTGGGAGTAAGGGTGGCGGAAGGCTTGACTCATCAGGGGCTGGCCATCCCTAAGGGCACCATCATCTATTCCAAATGGTTCCCCACCCTGGCCATAGACGCCATCTTCTTGGGGGCCGCGGCTTTCGCAGTGTTCGTCTTCTTTCAGGGCGTCAAGCGCTTCTGGAACGATATCAACGTCAACCCCTGGACGGTGCGCCTCAAAGGCGGCATCGTAAAAAACCTGGTGGCGGTGTTGACCGATATCTTGGCCCACAACCGCTTCAAAAAGTGCGAAACCACCTTCGCCCGCTCCCTGAATCACCTCATGGTAGTCTTTGGGTTCATCTTTCTGGCGGTGGTCACCGGCACGGCCTTCCTGCTGGAGTGGGTTTTTCACATCGAATCGCCCTACAACCTGTTCTCTCACCTGTGGTGGCTGAAGGTCATTGCCCTCATGGGCACCGGCCTGCTGCTTTATGGCATTTACCAAGTTTACCTGGCCCGCCAGGCCAACGCCGAAAAGGCCGGTCCGGGCACCTACTTCGACTGGCAGTTGATCTATCTCGTGGCCGCCGTCGGCCTCACCGGGGCCCTGTCCTATGGCCTGCGGGCTCTCTTGCCCATTCCGGTACTGGCCTACCCAGTTTACTTCCTACACTTGGTATGCATCTTCTGCCTGTTCTTCTATGCCCCCTTCACCAAGCTGGCCCACCTGGTCTATCGCACCGTGGCCATGCTGTATGCCCGCATGAGCGACCGGGGGTTCTGAACCGTTAACGTCAACCGACAAGGGGGACCTTTGCCCCCTTTTAGTAAAAAAAACCCGGCCCCTCATTAAAAGGGGCCGGGTTTTTTGCCTAATCTTTAGACTTGCCTTTTCCCGCCCTGCCGCCCGGCAGGAATTAATAGAATTTATGCTTAGTTCCTTTGAGGCAAGCTACCGCCGCCGACCCTCGTTTTTCACAAATCATAATTTATAAATTGAGACCGTTGCAAAAAGTAGATTTCTGTTTTATCTCGATTTAGAGGAAATTTTTTGAGTACAAGGGAACTAAGTCTTCATTCGCCCCCCCGAATGACCAGGAGATTGGTCTTATATGCGGAAAATTGTTGGTTTCTGCCCGCATGGACCATTTTTTAGCCCTGGTGGAGGAAGTTTTTCATAAATTTCGGGCAAATTACCCAATTTTAGGCATAGGCCACCCTCGGCGGGTGCATTTGGGCCTGGGCCAATTTAACTAAACGCTTACAGTTCACCACGAGGGCCACCATAAAGGTTTGAATTTTGACCTTGGCCAACCCCCAATACCGAGCTTTTGGTAGGCCATGAAAACTCTTGCACTCGGCAAATTTCCTTTCGATTTTGGGCCTCTCTTGGCGGGAATGCCGTGGCCGCCCCGGTCTTGGTCGTCGGGGAATAATACCCGAAGCCACCCCTTGGGATTCCAGGTAATCATGATTGCTTTGACTGTCATAGGCCTTATCGGCGGTGGCTTCGTGGGGATGATCGTCAATAAGTTTGGGCAGCATGACTCCATCCGGAACATTGCCCGGAGTAGCCGTGGCTTGGACAATCAATTCGGAATCGGCATCTTCCACCATATGGCACTTATAGCCATAGAAGCCCTTTTTCTTGCTCTTGCGGCCAAAGCGGGCTTCGGGATCAGGGGAATGACGATCTACCTAGTGGGGATCGTCATCGTCGCCGCCTACGGTATGCTCTTTTTTAAGTCGGAACAGGTCCACTTTGGCCGCCATATGCGTGGCATCCAAAATATGCAGCCGATCCGACACCAAGCCCTTTTCCCTGGCTTGCTCCACCACCTGGTTAAACAACCGCTGAAACCCCTCGGCTCCCAGGCGCTGCCGGAAACGGCACAGAGTCGTGTGATCAGGAGGAAATTCCTCAGCGCTCAAACCCAGAAACCAT
>DYLF01000168.1 GCA_020722205.1 Desulfobacca acetoxidans | reverse complement strand
GCCACTCACCGCTTTCCAGAACGCCGGCCCGGAGCCACTGCCGGATCAGCCGGAGTACTCTGGGATCGGCTATTCTGTGAGCCACCATCCGCAACAACCACTCGTGGTTCACCGAGTCGAAGAATTTGCGAATATCGGCATCAAGCACCCAGTTCACGTAGCGACTCATTATTGCCGTTCTGAGGGCGTCTAACGCCTGATGGGGATGGCGTCCAGGTCGAAAGCCATACGAGAAACCCAGAAAATCCACCTCGTAGATGGCACTCAGCAACTCGGCTACCGCACCCTGGACAATCTTATCTTCCAGAGTCGGCACTCCCAGAGGTCGCCGTCCGCCGTCTGCTTTGGGGATATAGGTCCGGCGCACCGGCTGGGGCCGGTAGCGTCCCGAATGCACCCGATCACAGAGGTCTTTGAGGTTTGCTTCCAGGTTAACTTCGTAATCCTTCACGGTAACTCCATCAACCCCAGCACTAGCTTTCTTGCGCTGGCGATGGAATGACCTCCTGAGTGCCTCCACATCGATATGATGCAACAGAGCCGTGAACCGTGTCTGGCGCCCGCGTCGGGCCGCCTCGTTCACCCTGGCCAGATTGGCTGGCAAGGCTGCCCGGCCCTGTGTCCGGACCTCCGCCTTCCGGCCAGGAATCCCTTCAGGCCGGGGTCTTCCCTCCGCCCACCTCGGACTATTTTCCTTCGGCGGCATCATCAGTACTACACCCCGGTCCGCCACCCCGCCTCAGCTCGGTGCCCGACTCCGGTTGTCCCTTGTCTGACACCCCCTTCGGTAACCAGCCGAAGGCCCCGGCGGGGCTTCCTGGGTTCCAACGATATCCTTTCAGCCGTGATGTGGCCTCTGACCCCGGCGGAGTAAGAACATCTCGCCTTAACGATGTTCTCCATGCTGCCTTCAACGTTGACAACCGTCTCGGCCTCCGCGACTTAATTTTCATTTCGTGGCTCAATCCCACACCCCACCTGACCGCGGTCTACGCTTCGGACCCCATGTTACCATGACGCCCGCAAGACTTGCTCCCAGCCTGCCCGCTACGGCTTTAGCTGGACGGGACTTACACCCGCAAGATATCGCTGGCTTCGCCCAGCGCACTGCTAACCTAAAAATGACCCCCCTGACATCAACTTCTGATACCACTGGTGACCATCGCCAAAGTGGGATCAGAGGTGGAAAGGATGATCAGGATGGAGCAATACGGGTATATT
>DYLF01000017.1 GCA_020722205.1 Desulfobacca acetoxidans | reverse complement strand
ACCGACCAGTGGTCAGAGTCAAAGGATATTCGGCATCGGGCAGTTCGGCTGGCTCCTTATGCTCAATGGCAAAAAAAAGGCCTTTACCACGGGTAAATTTATCTTTATGCAGAAAGGTCGTTCCGGGGTGGTCAACTGATGGACAGGGCCATTGCAGGCCGCCTGATTCCAGGCGTTCATAGGTCATACCGGCGTAAGAAGGGGTTACTCGGCGAATCTCTTCAAAAATTTCTACCGGCCCGCTATAGCTCATGGGATATCCCAGTCGATGGGCAATCTCGCAGATTATCTGCCAGTCGGGTTTTGCCTGACCCAGCGGCGCTATCGCCTGACGCACCCTATTCACTCGCCGTTCGGTACTCGTGAAGGTGCCGTCCTTTTCGGCGCAGGAGTAAGTCAGCAATAAATGGCTAGCAAAACTGCGGGCAGGCGGAAACTTGGGGAAGTGTTTCAGAAGAGGCGAATGGTTGTTTTAATCCTAACCAGCAGGAGGCTCTGGTTCCAGATGATCCGCCCCATCCCTTGCTAACCGAATGTACGGGAGCCTCGCCCAGGCCCTCCGGGAACTCGAGCCTCAAGAACTTGCTATGTTTGGCATAATCAGCGGATGCACCCGGAATCACCTCCTTTTTTTAAACATTGTTTAATTATAGGGACATCAGAAACCTAATTCAAGCGCTATCTCCTGCCCCGGGAAAGAAAATTGCCGCGCACCCTTTTACCCTCCACTAGTCAAAAACCATACCTCGACCCGCGCTGTTTGCCCTGGCCATAAATTCCTTTACAATTAATGATTTTGGGTTTATTAAAGGACACAACTATTTTTTCTAATATCCCAAAAATCTCCATCATTCTTTTATTAACCGGCTGCTCAGGCAAACCGCTCAGCTCTTTGCTGAGCAGGAGCATGAACTTGATCCTGCCGAACCGTCGTGGGGGTCGGTCACAGATTTCCAAAGCAGCCGTGCTGCTTGCCTTTTGCCTTAGCCTGAGCCTCCTCTTCTTCACCGGCTGTATTTCCTGGAACACCGCCGATGGCACCCGTCATACCCTCATTCTTGGTTTTGGTCTGGTCTCCGGCAAAACCACGCCGGATAACTCCGCCGCCGCCCTGCGCTCCCATACCCTGGGCCTCCTTATCCAGGGGGCGCCTCATGGCGGTGTGGCCCTGGGCTATCACAGCCTGCAGCAGACAAGCATTGCCCCAGGTTGGCAGGGAGTGCTGGCGGTCAGTGCCGGCCCAGGACAACCTCTAACCGTCGACGCCTTGCCAGCCGGGTATAATGCCTGCCCGCCAACCGACGTTCCTAGTCAGGACCCCGATCAACATTAACAGCGCGCCGGACGCGCCCTAAAGAAGAGGGGAGGAGTGGCGATGAGAAACCATAAGTGTCGGGCAACCCTGGTGACTGCCATGTTGGTTGGTGCCCTTCTGGTTACCGGCTGCACTGCCAACGGCTACGTCACCACCACCGTGCAGAGCGTTATCGGTCTGGATATCAGCGGCAATCCCCAAACCCAGATACCCCACGTGCGCTTTGGTTTTGTCCGCAGCCAATACTATTACATTCCCACCGGCAAGGTCAGCGTCGGGGGCGGCCCCACCGGCAGCGCCGCCGAAACTCCGGAACTGGTGAGCGACATTGAGGTGGACTTGCAGTTCCTGCATTACACCAAGATCAAAGAGAAGTTTGCAGTCGGAAAATTGGCCGTCGCCACACCCACCGCGCAATATCTGTTTGTGCCTGCGGTGGACACCGGCAAGAAGTTCGCCCCCATGCAGGCCAGGACCGAACTCAGCCCTCAAGTACGCAACATCCGGCAGGCTATCAGAAAAGACGCCGCCAAGAGAGAGGCGGCTAAGAGATGGATCGTTCAACATTATCCTGAGTTTGCCGGCGAGTCCGATCCGGTGGAAGTTTTCCTGGATCACCCCCCCTCAGCGGAGGCAGTGGAAGAGCTGGCAAAGCAGATCGGATGATTCTAAAAGCGGTTATCCATCGACTGAGTGATAAGGGAATCTGACCAGTGCCTGAGAACGGGCTGGCAGCCTGGGCCAACGGATTTTTTGAGGAGGAGACATGTCATGGCTGATCTGGAATACAAATTCCGAGAACTCAATATTCAGGACATGAGTAATTTTGAGCAGGAATTAAGGGTGATTTTGGAGGATCAGGCCGCCGGCGATTGGGTCCTCTCCGCTCTCCTCCCCCAGGCTGGAGGACCGACCCTGGTGGCCATTTTTCACCGCCTTAAGGCTGATTAAGGCAACCCCGGGTAATATCTTAAAGTCAACCGATCATCCTGGCACCTCACGATTTTTGGGCTTGACAACTGCCGGCAGTTGGGCTAAATCAATTTGCAACCAGGGAGATTGGACTCCCTGAGATGGTCCCCTTGCAAGAATTTGGAATCAGAGCCATGAAGGTGTCATCCCCCTGAAGGCGGATGAACTGTCATGGCTTTATTAATTTACGGAGATGACGGGTGGAACTGATTAAGGCCCTCATGAATCTGGCCATCGGCGGCAGCACCTGGGTGCTTTGGCTCTTGTTGTTCCTGAGCGTGGCCTCAGTGGCGGTGATTATTAATCGGGGGCTGGTGCTTTACCGGCACCGGTTTGCCGAAGACCGATTTATTGCTGAGATTGAACCCCTCCTCCAGCAAGGGGCCTGGAACCGCCTCATGTCTCGCTGTGAAACAGATACGGCTCTCGAGGCCCAGGTATTTTTGGCCGGACTGAAACATGCCCACCTCGGCAAGGCCGCAGTCCAGGAAGCCATGGAGGGAGAGCGCCTGCGTGTGGGCCTGTTCCTCAAAAAACGCTTGAATTTCCTGGGCACCCTGGGGGCCAACGCCCCCTTCATCGGCCTGTTCGGCACCGTGGTGGGCATCATCCACTCCTTCAAGGCCTTGGCTGTTACCGACTCCTGTGGCGGCCCCATGGTCATGGCCGGCATCGCAGAAGCCCTGGTGGCTACCGCAGTGGGATTGTTTGTAGCCATCCCGGCTGTGGTGGCTTATAATTTTTTTTTAAGCCGGGTCCAGGTGGTGCTGGAACGCTCCCAGCGCCTGGGCCAGATGCTGCTGGCCCACCTGTCAAAGTGAGGGCTTACAGTTTTCTGCTGCAGTTCTTCCGCCATTGACACCCGAGATCTGAAACATTAATAATTATGAATGAATCAAGGGTCACTGGCCGCTGGTCACTGACTCATGAAGACAAAGACACGACATGAAATCTCACACCCCCGGGCCGATCACTGAAATCAACATGACCCCCTTTGTGGACATTGTCCTGGTCATTCTGATCATCTTTCTCATATCCGCCACCGTCATGCTGCCCCGAATGTTTGCCATCGCCTTGCCCAAGGCGGTGCAGGCCGACAAGCTCGAAAACACGCCCATCATCATCAGCATTGACCGCGAGGGGGCCGTGGCCATCAACGGCGTCAAGCTGGCCCAGGACGCTGATTTTGACCGCCTCTTTCAAGAACAACGCCAAAATCCTGAGGCCCAGGCCGTCATAGCCGCCGATCGGGAAGTCCGACACGGCCGCCTCATTGAGATCATAGATCGCCTGCGGACGATGAAAGTGCAGCGCATCGGCATCGAAGTGGAACAACAATAATTTAGGGTTCTAGAGAGAAAGAAGACTCTTTTTGCGCAGAGATGACGAGTTTTGCAAGAATATCTTGTCTTATGCCTTGGTTATCTCGCGACTTTCAAAACTGGTTCTGGTCGATCCTGGGCTCCCTGCTCCTGCACGGTCTGATTATCGGAACCGCCTTGCATCTTCAGATTCCATCCTCGCCGGTCAAAAGGGTGGTACCGGTGGAGGCCGTAACGCTGGCGGACTTTAGAGCGGGCCTGCCAGGTAAGAGCGGCGGTTCCGGCGCTCTCAAAAAGCCTGAAAATGCGCCCCCCTCACCGCCTCCCAAGAAGGCAAAGCCCCGGGCCAAGAAACCGCCCCCGCCGCGCCTGGCGCCCCGCCCTCTGCTGCCGGAACCCACCAGCGCTCCCGCCATTCAAACCGCCGCCGTACGCACCAGTCCCCCCACGGCTGCTTTGCGGTCGGAGAGCACATCCGGTCGGGCCGGACAGGGTAGTGGTGCCGGCGGCGGCTCGGGGGTCGGGCGTGGCTCAGGTTCCGGCGCCGGGGGCGGCAGTGGTGCCGGCACCGGCGGCGGCTCCCCGCTGAAAGCCTACCTGAGGGAAGTTTATCGCCGCCTGGCAGCCCATAAGGACTACCCCCCCATGGCCCGTCGCCAGCACCAGCAAGGGGTGGTGATGTTGCGCTTTACTATCTCGGCTTCCGGTCAAGTGGACGGCTCAGGCATCTCCCGCTCCTCAGGATACAACCTGCTGGACCGGGCGGCCTTGGAGACCCTGAAAAAAGTCGGCCGGTTTCCACCTTTTCCCACCGGCCTGACCAGGTCCCAACTGACCATTGAAGTGCCCTTGGCCTTCCGCCTCACCGAGGGCTAAGAAAATTCCTTTTGTTAGCCGCTCTCTAGTTAACCATCGCCTGCCACCGTAAGCCAACAAAAATCGGTGGGTTGATTGATCACTCTTGACGTGAAAAAAATTATTGATCAGACTGGCCACCTTGTCATAAAATACACCAACTGATCGGGAATGAACCCCGGGTTTGGTCAGCGCCAAAAACGCTGATTTATGGTAGCCACCCTTAGCCTGCCGTGAAGGGCACCGCCGGAAAGGCGGTGTTGCTGGCGATTTCTGCAATAATCTAGGCCATGAAGGTCTGCCGCCGGACAGCGGACTTCATGGCCTTTTTATTTTGGCACATGCCGAGCAAAATACCTCACCGGAAAAAGACGGTTCAATATTGGAACGCCCAAGCCCGCTGGCAAAAAACCTGGTTGGAGCATGGTCATTATCATCAGGACATTATCCCCCTGATTACAGCCCGCACCACACCGGGCTGGCGAGTCTTGGACATCGGCGCCGGCAGCGGTGTCCTGGCCTTGCCCCTCTGGCAGAAGGGCTGTGAGGTCACCGCCTTGGAGCCCTCCCAAGGAATGCGGGCCTTGCTCCGCGAAGCCGCTGGTCATCAGCTTCTCCCAGGTCTCAGAATTGAAGCCTCTTCCTGGGAAGAGTTACCTCTGGCTCAAGCCAGGGACTTGCATCTGATCCTGGCCTGCAACAGCCTGCATCTGACCTCTCTGGAGATAAACCTGGCTTTGGCCAAAGCCTTTCAGGCGCAGCCCCAACATGTTTGTCTGGTCACCGAGCTGGATTTCCTGTCAGCTGACTTGCCTCGCCACTATCATAATTTCCGCTTAACCTGGAGCCGGTATCTGGAAACTGACAGCTCCTTTGCCTATCATCATCTGGACGAGCTTTGGGAACATCATCATCATCAAGAGGGCAGAATCCTAAGTTCCGCTGAAAAAGACACTCTGAAAACAAGACTGGTCCATCAAGATGGGCATTACTGGCTGAAAAACCGCAGCTTGGTGGGCCTGTTTTGGTGGTCGCCAATATCCGGGCACTAGGAGGCAAAAATGACCCTTCCCCTTTTAAGGTTTTTGGGCCTCGTTTTTCTCTTGCTTACCCTCACCGGTATCCAGCGCGGCGCCGCCGCCCAAGAAAACGCTCCGAAAGAGGGAAAATCGGAACAGTTGTTCCAGTTGGAGGAGATAGAGGTCTCGGCCGAGGAATTGCAGACTAATATCGAAACCCCTAACATGACTGTGATCAAACCGGAGATTCTCCTGCAGGGCATCGGCACTACCTTGGACGGCGCCCTCAAACGCCAGCCAGGGGTGGATGTCCAGAGGTTGCAGGAAGTAGGCGGCGCCCTGGACGATGACTCCATCAAGGTGAGAGGGTTCGGGGCTCGGCGGATACTGGTGACCATCGACGGCCGCCCTCTGCACACGCCGGGAACGGCCGGAGGCTATTTCGTAGATTGGACCACCATACCCCTAAATAATATCGAAAAAATCGAGTTGATCAAAGGGGTCAGCGATCCCCGCTACGGCAACACCTTAGGGGGAGTCATCAATCTGGTGACCAAGAAAGGCACCGCCAAACCGAAATTTGAAGTCCAAGGTTCAGTGGCCAGTTATAGCACCAAGACCGCCAACTTCTTCCACGCCTGGAAGCCGGGAGCCTTTGAATACGCCCTGAGCGGCGGGATTCCCGAAAGCGCCGGTTACCTCTGAAACGGCAACTTCCGGATAAAAAATCTCAACGCCATGGCCGCCTATAACTTCTCTTGGCACGGCAAACTATTCACCAATGTCCAGTTGATCAGGGTCAAAAAAGGCTTCTTGGTCAACAACCGCAATTCCCCGGATTATTCCTCGCCATTCTACCATAGCCCCACCAAACCCAATTTCCCGCCCCATGACGGGGATATCATGCATGGTGGCATGGGATTTCGAGGCCGTCCGGAACCAGGTAGTTATTGGCAAAGAGACCGCATCCTCTTTGATGTCGGATATGAACAAGAAGTTCTGCGCCAGGGTTTATTAAAGGTGCGCTACTGGAAAAACTGGGGTGAACGGGAGGCCTTCAATACCTGGGTGGCTCGCAACCGCATCTTCCACAAGAAGTGGTGGGACGATGTCTCTTACGGCACCGACCTGAGCTACCGCCACACCCTGAGAAACCACACCCTGACCATCGGCCTGGATTATCAGAGATACAAGGACAAAGGTGACAAACTTTTCCCGAATGAGCGGTTGCCCTTTAAAAGTACTCTCTTTGCTGCTGGCTTATTTCTGGTAGTGGTGGCATGTGGTGCCCCTGACGCCTCACCGCCGGACCAGAATCAGCTGGTATTGGCCTTTCCAGCCGAACCAGCCGCTCTGAATCCCGTCTTCCTTGCGGACAACACCTCTTTTACCATCAGCGGCTGGCTCTTTAATGGATTGACCAAAATCCAGCCTGATTTAAGGATAGCCGGAGAGCTGGCCGAAAGCTGGCAGTTCTCCCCGAACGGCCATCGTCTCACCTTTTCTCTGCGGCGGGGGGTGAAGTGGCACGACGGCCAAGAATTCGCTGCCGACGATGTGGTCTTTACCTACCGTACCATCACCTCCCCGGACATACCCACCCCCCTTAAAAGCCAGTTCGGGCCGGTGCGACGGGTAACTGCTCGAGACCGCTACACCGTGGTCGTGGATTATGACGAACCCTTCGGCTCCGCCCTGGAGAGCTGGACGGTGGGAATTGTACCTCAGCATGTCTTTCAGCACCGAGCCGTCACCGATCCGGCCTATGACCGGAGCCCCATCGGCACCGGCCCCTACCGCCTCCGAGATTGGCTTCCCGGCCAACAGCTGGTGCTGGAGTCCTTTCCTGACTTTTTTCTCGGCCCCCCCATGATTCAGAGGCTCATCATCAAAATAATTCCGGACCCCACCACCCGTTTTTTCGCACTCAAGACCGGCAAAGTAGATGTTATGGAGTTGACGCCTGCGCAATACGATGAGTTAAAAAGACATCCCAACAAATGGCCGGAATTTGCTCTTTTCCGCACCACCGCGAGCCGATACGGATTCCTGGGTTTCAACCACCTCCACCCTGGGTTCCGAAACCGACAAGTCAGGCAGGCCTTCAGTATGGCGATAAATAAGGCAGCTATTATCCAGGGGGTATTCAAAGGCCTGGGCAGTCCCGGCCACAGTCCCTTCCCCCCCGGGACCTGGTATTCCCACGACCAACTCCCCGATTATCCTTATAATCCTACCAAGGCCAAGGAAATTCTCAAAAAGCAGGCCTTTACCCCCGGCAGTGCCGTCGCATCGGGCAACCCTCTTATCCTGGCCACCAATTACGAAAGCAAAGAAAACCTCCTCACCGCCCAAATAATTCAAGAAAATTTGCAGTCCCTAGGCATTCTTTTGAAGATCAGAACCTTCGATTGGCTCACCTTCCGGCACCTCGTCATAAATAAACGCCATTTTGACCTTGTCCTGTTGGAGCGCCATTTCCTCTGGGACCCAGATCTCTATATGCTGTGGCATTCTTCCCAGACTAAGGAAGGTGCCTGGAACTTTCTGAACTACCATCATCCCGAGGTGGACTGTTTACTGGCAAAAGCCCGGCGCACCCTGAAAAGAAGCCAACGGCGCGCCTTTTACCGACAGGTGCAGGAAATTATGGTCCTGGATCCTCCCTGCGTCTTCCTCTACAACTGCGACGCCGTCTTCCTGGCCAGAACGACCCTAAAAGGCATCTCCCCCTCCCCCCTTGGCATCTTCTACAACTTGCCCCACTGGCATCCGGCTTCACCCTAGTGCTAAGAGGGTCAGCTTCTGTACTGCTGTAAGACCTCCGCCACCAGGTCGTCATAATTGCGCAGCCGGGAGGCCCGCTCGCATCCCTGGCGGGCAATTGCTGAGCGTTTCGCCTCATCGGCCAACAAAACCGCCAGCCACTCTTGCATCTCCGCCAGACTCTTGGCGCTGATAAAGTCCCGACCGGGAGTCAATAGAAGCTCGGCGTCCCGGTTGTAATCGCTCAACAGACAAGCGCCGCAGGCCGGCGCCTCCAGCAGCCGCTGGTTCACCCCCCATCCTCCACCAGCCTCATCAGCCCAAACGGAAATGTTGATGACCACCCGGGTCTGATTGTAGAGCCTGATCAGATCTTCCCCCCAGAGACCCTGCCCCTTAATGCGGGAAAATATAACCGGCCTGCACAGATTATGCTTGCGCCAGCGGGGGCCGTAGATGACAAACCGCCGAGATACCTCAGCCAGGCCTGCCACATATCGCTGGCGGCGTTCATGCCACTGACCCACAAAACACCAGTCGTGAAGGAGGGGAAGCTTTAGGGGGCGAAAGGCCCCGGTGTCCACCGCATGCTGCAAAAGAGACACCTTGGTGTAACCCAAAGCCCGTGCCTGCTTAAGACCCAGGGAAGAGAGAAAGAAGACATGATGATAATAAGGTAACTCGTGCACCACCTCTGAAAAGCGGTGCTCCGCTTCCGTAAACCAGTAAAACACCGTAGCGGATTGGTTAAGCACCTGCAAGACCTCCGGCTTGAACCGCAAAATGCCGGTGAGCAGCACCAGGTCCGGCTGATACTGTCGCTGCAACTCCAAAAATTTCCGGCTGCGCCACTCCTTGTGGGACTTGGGATGCCCGGCCAGAAGAGTCACCCCTTTTGGCGTCAGACGCAAGCTGTGGGCATAATGGTTGAGGGGGTGGATGATCAGGCGATCGAACCAGGTGTTGCACAGCCAGGCATGAAAGATACGGCTATCCACGCCGAGGCGACCCAAAGCGGCCGCCAGGCTTTCCGCCAGGGGAGGGTAGGGGGAGTAGGCAGCCAACAGGACGCGGGACGGAAGATTTGCAGACATTGAGTAAGTTCACGGAGGTAATTAAAATGCCGATACCCAACACCTAAAAACCCAAAACCCACTTCTAAGGGGGCTTCAGTCCTTTGACCACCCGGAACTGAATAAGCTTTTCCACCTCCCGGGGGGGCAGCAGGCGCACCCGGCCGAGTTGCAAGGCCGTCAGGATGACCAGGGCGGTGTGTTCGAGCTTCTCCATCTTGTTGTAAGCCTCCATCAGGTCCAGCCCTACCGTCACCGCCCCGTGACGCTCCAGGATCAAAGCGTCGTACCCCTTTATCAGCTCCCGGATAACTTCCGCCACCTCCCCGGTGGCCGGGGTGGCATAAGCAGCGGTGGGAATCACCCCCATGGTCATGACCACCTCCGGCAGGATAAACTCCTCCAGAGAAACGCCGGCAATGGAAAAGCCGGTGATCAGAGGCGGATGCGCATGCACCACCGCCCCCACCTCCGGTCGGAGGCGATACACCAGCAGATGCATCTCCAACTCCGAAGTGGGCTGGCCCGTCCCCTCCAACAGCCGTCCTTCCAAGTCCACCGTAATAATCTGCTTTTCTTCCAAAAATCCCTTATTTACCCCGCTGGGGGTGGTGAGCAGTTTGTTTCCCACCTTGACGCTGACGTTACCATCCGTGGCGGCTATCAGATCCTTCTGGTGCAGCATCCGGCAGATTCGCACAATCCACTGCTTTACTTGCCGTTCCGTCTGCATTCCAATGTCCGCAGTCAAAAATCTTTCGTCTCAGGTTCCGAGTCTCAACTTAAGAATTGGGGTTCACTAAAAACTTTCAGCCAAAAGCTCACCTCTCCCCGTCTAATACTGCTTAGCAACAATGACATTCTCGATTTTGGCCAGATTCTCCAGGGCCGTCTCCGAGCGGGCCAAAGCCATCAGGGTATAAAGGCTGTCAATGATGCTGGTCTGGCAGAGACGGGCCGCCATGGCCTCCTGGCGAAAGCGGGTCTCCCGGGCGGCGGTCACCAACACCAAGTCAGACACCCGGGTGAGTGGTGAGAGGGAGTTATTGGTGATGCAGATAATCCTGGCCCCAGCAGCCTTGGCCACCTTCGCGGTCTCCACCGGATCCCGGGTGCTGCCGGAATGCGACACCGCCAGCATCACGTCTTCACAGGTGAGAAGCGCAGCCTGCATCATCATCAGGTGAGCATCCGTCTGACTGTGCACATCCAGCCCCAAGCGAAAAAATTTGTTCCCCGCATCCCGCACAATAGGCCCGGAGGTGCCCACCCCGATGACCCAAACCTGACGCGCCGCCAACATCCAATGGGCCGCCTCCTCCATCGCCTTCAGGTTGAGAATCTCCAGGGTGTCCTGCAAGGCGTTGATATTGGCCTGGAAAACCTTGCGGACAATGGTCGCCGCATCATCGCCCTCCGCCACCTCTTCGTGCAACCGCTGCAAGGGGGACACCAACTCCCGCGCCAAGGCGATCTTGAAATCCTGAAAACCCCGAAACCCCAATGTCCGGCAAAACCGCATCACCGTCGCCTCACTCACCCCTGCTGCCGCTGCCACCTCGTTCACCGAGGCATAAATGGCCATCTCCGGCTGCGCCAAAATCAAGTCCCCAACTCTTTGCAGAGCCGCCCGCAGGGAAGAATAGAGACCGCGTAGACGAATAAGCGCACTGCTTGGTGGCACTTCAGTGTGCGGAGCGATCATTGACACTTCTGGCATGAATGAACCTTCCTCCCTAAAGTCGGCCTATCTTATAAAAAAATAAATTACTAATCAAATTTTTTTTCAAAATATTTTTTTATTATCAACCATCAGGTGAGCCAAAGAGATTTATCGGATAAATCGTTTTTACCGACCGCTTGCCATGACCCCTTCAATTTTGTCGTTTAAACCGAAAAACCGCGGCCGCGCCAAAGCTGGGAACGCCGCCCTTGGGCAGCTAAACTGATAATTTTCCAGGTCAACGGAAGAAGAAGGTTAAGTTGTCGGAAAGAGAAGCCGATACATAAAGTGTCAAGAAATACTTGCCGACAAAACGACCTAACCTTGGGATATGGTGCGCCTCAGGATTATCAGGTTCTTGTTTCTCTGTCTGGGCCTCTGCGGCTGCGCTTGCCAGGATGCTCTGTTCTTTTCTCTGCCGCTGGTGGGGATTATTCAAGGGTCAACGGAGGTGGAGGCCTACAATCTGACCTACCAGGGAGTTATCGATGGCCTTAAGGAGGCCGGTTATCATGATGGCCTCAGCATCAGGCTCAAAGGCATTACGGTGGCTAACCAACCTGAGCGGGCCGTTTTGGCTGCTCAGGAGCTGGTGCAAGCCGGGGCGCGGCTATTGATCTGTCTTGGCACAATCCCGGCCTTGGCGGCCTTGCAGACCACTAAAGATCTGGATATCTCTACAGTTTACAGCATTGTCGGCGCGCCCGCAGCCACCGGCTTGCAGAGACTGGAACTGGCAAAGGACGTCCACTTCACCGGGGTCAGCATGGAGGTCCCGGCCCTGGAGCAACTACAGATGTTGCGTCTCGCCGTGCCAAAAATAAAAAGGCTGGGGATCCTTTATTGTCCTCAGACCCCCCAGGCTGTGGCCACGGCGCGGGAAATGAAGGAGGCGGCGCAATTGTTAGGGTTAAAGGTGTTCAGCCAAACCGTTTCAGGGGAGCAGCTAAAAGACTTGCCGGCGGGCCTGGCGCCTCTGTTGGCCCAACGGATTGACGTCCTGATTACTCCCACCGACCCCATCCTGGATTTGCCTCAGAATTTACAGATTATTTGCCGGGAGGCCGCCAAGGCCGGTATCCCGGTGCAGGTGGTGGCTGGTGACCTGGTGCCCTTTGGCGCCCTTCTCGCCTACCATTGTGACTTTTATGACATCGGCCGGCAAGCCGGTCGGCAGGCCGGCAGAATACTGGCTGGCGTCCCCCCAGGTCTGGTGCCGCCGGAAAAGCCGCGCTTGAAAAAATTAACCCTGAATCTAAAAACGGCCAAGACCCTGAATCTGAAGCTGAACCGCTCCCTTCTCAGTCTGGCCAATAACTTGCTCCAATGATTCTTCTGGATTTATAAGGTTTGTTCTTTCGGCAGTGCGCCGATAACCGGGGAACTTATTAACCAATTTCGCACCCTGAAGAATCTTGTTTATCAAAGATCAAGGAGGCCATCGGTCTTTCATCCCCTCTCCCCCGGGGGGGGAGTCGCCTGACCGCCGGGGATGGTTTTCTGCCCCCTAAAAATCGAGCAGAAGCCGACATTACCTAATCGAATATGACGCGGAAAAAAGTTCTGTCTTATAGAAGCAAACTGATCATTTGGGCAGCCTTGGCCGGTTTTATACCGCTTTTGGGGATGGGCCTCGGAATCTGGCTTTTGGCCGACCATATTGTCCATGACCTCAATCAGAAACTGGCCGTCTTGCAACAACAGGAAGCCAGCCGCGTAACCGCGCAGGTGCAGGAGTTTTTTACCCTTATGGTCCGCCAAAAAGCGCTGGCTGTGGCCCTCCAACTGGAACTCTATCTCACGGCCCATCCTTCCGCCAAGCTGGCCGAACTACGCACCAATCCCGAGTTTCGCCGCATTGCCCTCCAGCCTCTCGGGCAAACCGGCTACACTATGGTGATGGACAGCCGCCGGGGGGCCTGCCTGGTAAATCACCAACCGGAGTGGGAGAACCGGTCCCTCGAGGAACTGACAGCAGCCAACCCCAAGTTGGGCGAAATTGTCAAACAACAGTTAGGAGGAGCATATTCTTGGGGCTATTGGCACAGACTCGACTCACCCGACAGGGCGCGGGACCAATTCGTGTTCTTTGCCCCGGTTAATAGAGCCACCTCAGATGGCGTTCACCTCTCGGTGGGCGCCATCGCCCATCTGGAAGAAATCAACCCGGCCGCCGGCGCCATCACCGGGGCCCTGGCCGCCCATCTTAATCTGGCTAAGGCCATTGTGGCCACTCGTTTCACCCATTTCCGCAACTTCATGGTCGCTCTTCTGAGCGCTTCGACCATCCTGGGAATCATGGTCAGTCTGCTCCTGGCTCGCCGTCTTACCCGGGGAGTGCGGGAATTGAGCGCCGCGGCTCGCGCTATGGACGAGGGCAACCTGGACTACCGCGTTCCCTCTCTGGGCCAGGATGAGTGGGGGGAAATGGCTCAGAGCTTGAACCGCTTGGTAGCCCGACTGAAGGAAACCACCATCTCCCGCACCGAGTGGGAAAACACCTTTGATGCCATCCCGGAGTTGCTGTTCCTGGTGGACGCGGAAAACCGCCTGACTTCCTTGAACCGCGCCGCGGCCGAATATCTCATGCTGCCGCCTGAGGCCGCCCAGGGAAAATCATGTGAGGAACTGGCTCGTCATATGGAGAACCCACCGCCCTTCTTCACCAACCCTGAAACTCTGCGCACCGGCGCCCGAACCGAGGGGGAGTGGCACGATGACATCTCTGAGCGCATCTTCCACCTTGCCACCCATCCCCTCTCCCTGGAAAATGGCCAACTCAGGGGAGCTGTCTATGTGGCCCGCGACATCACTCTCCTCAAACAGGCCCAGGAGGAATTGGCCCAAACCTCTCAGTTTCTCCACGATGTTTTGGAGGCCGCTCCGCTGGTCATCTCGGTGGTGGACCGCAAAGGCTACTTCACCTATCTTAATCCCCAGGTCAGCAAGGAATTCGGCTATCTCCCCCAGGAGCTGACGGGCCAGCACTACTCGCTGCTTTACGCCGCCGAGGAGGAGAGACAACAGGTCCTCTCTGAACTCCGGGAGAAGGGCGAGGTGCACAGCCGCCGGGTGGTGCTGCGCCATAAAGACGGCTACCCCTGCCCGACACGCTTGTCTATCCGCAAACTCATCGACCAACAGGGCGAAGTGCTGGGTTCGGTCTCCCTAAGCCGCAACTGTTCCGAAGAAGAAAACCTGCAGAAACACCTGCAGAATGCCCAGCGGCTGGAAACCATCGCCACCATGGCCGGCGGACTGGCCCACAACTTCAACAACCTTCTCATGGTCATCATGGGCTTGGCCAGGCTCATCCTTAACCAGCTCGATGATGACAGTCCCCTTCAGGTGGAACTGCACGAGATCATCGGGCAGGTACAGGCCGGCAGCGAACTGACCCGACAGCTGCTGACTTTGGCGCGGGAAACCCCGGTCGAAGTGCGGCCCGTCAATCTCAACCACCTGGTTAACCAGACTGCCGACGTCTTCGCTCGCACCCATCGGGATGTCCAAATGAACCTCCAGCTGCTGGCCGCCCCCGCCGCCGTGGAAGTGGATGCCACCCAAATTCGGCAAGTACTGATGAATCTCCTGGTCAACGCCTGGCAGGCCATGCCTGACGGCGGCGAAATCAATTTGCACACCACCACGGTGGTCCTCAATGCCGGAGACGGCCTGCCGCCGGGCCTGAACCCTGGAGCCTACATCCGCCTGATGGTGAGAGACACCGGGGTGGGCATTGATGAAGAGACATTGAAACACATTTTTGAGCCTTTTTTTACCACCAAAACCGCCGGCCAAGGCACCGGCCTGGGTCTGGCCACCGCCTACAGCACCATCAGAAATCATCAGGGTTTCATGGAGGTCGCCAGCCAATTGGGCCAGGGCACCACCTTTACCATTTACCTGCCCCAATCCTCCCGTCTGCCGGCAGAATCCCATCCCGAAGATCGCCCCCTCGTTTATGGCCAGGGCACCATCCTGTTGGTGGACGACGAACCGGTGCTGCGCAGGGTGGCGGCCAAGCTCCTGGAGCGCCTGGGCTACCGGGTGTTGACGGCCTCGGACGGCGCCAAGGCCCTGGAGATTTTCAAAGAAAAAAGCCATTCCATTGATCTGGTGCTGTTGGATCTGATCATGCCCGGCCTAAACGGCCAGCAAACCTATGAGTGTCTGAAAGCCCTTGATCCTGACGTCAAAGTTATCTTTTCCAGCGGCTATGGGGAAACCGATACCCAGGGCAAACCTAGGGCCCAGGGATTCATCCAAAAACCCTATACCGTGGAAGTTCTCTCCCAGAAAGTGGCCGAAGTTCTGAATTCATAACGCCACGCCCAAGCCGCTCCCCTTCCTCACTTTCTCACCAATAAGGCCCCAAAAAAACCATCCAGATTAAGTTCCTCCGGTGAGGAAATAAAGAAGCCCGAAGGCTTAAAGCAAGGAGCGGCGGTCAACGGCAGCAGGTCAGGCCGGCTGCTCAGGTGGAACTCCGGATGCCCAGCCAGAAACGTGGCAACCACTTCCTGGTTTTCCTCCGGCTCGGTAGTGCAAGTGATGTAAAGCAGATGTCCTCCGCGGCGCACCAGTGAGGCGGCCTGGTGCAACATGGCCAGTTGGCGGGGAGGAAACGTGGCCAGCTCCTCCTTCTTTAACCGGGTTTTGATTTCCGGGTGGCGCCTTATGATCCCCAGAGCCGAACAGGGAGCGTCAATCATTACCGCATCCAAAGAGCATGGGTGCAGCGGTAAGGAAATGGTAGCATCGGCCCGCAAAGGCTGAATGACTGCAGTCCCCCAGCGCTGGGCGAGAGCCGCCAGGTCCCGCAACCGCCCATGATGTCTGTCCAGAGCCAGAACCTGGCCGTCCCGGCCCAGCCTTTCAGCCAGATAGGTGGTCTTGCCCCCACGCCCCGCCCCGAGTTCCGCTACTCGCTGGCCAGGCAAAAGCGGCAACAAGGCGGACACCAGCTGGGCCCCTTCATCCTGAAAAAGCCAGAGACCGTCCCGGAAAGAGGGGAGGCTGAGGGGCGGCGCCTCAAACCTGAGCAGATGGAGGCCAACCGGAGAAAACCGACAGGGAACCGCCTCCACACCCTCCTGCCACAACCGCTCCCTCAGGGCGGCGGGGTCAGTCTTCAGAGTGTTAACCCGTATGGTCAGGGGAGGTATCTGATTATTCGCCGCCAGTTTGCTCCGGGTGAGAGAAAGGCCGTAGCGCTCCAACCAAAGTGCCACCAACCAGGGTGGATGAGCGCTCTCCACACTCAGAGCCCAGACCGAATCGCTTTCCAGGGGCGGTAAAGGCGGCATCTCCCCCGCGGCCAAACGCCGCAACACCCCATTGATAAACCCCACCAAGGTTTGGGGCAAATGCCATGTCTTCGCCAACCGCCCGGCCTCTGACACAGCCGCATGCGCCGGCACCCGGTCCAGAAAAAGGAGCTGATATGCTGCCAGCCGCAGGATGATCAACACCAGCGGATGCAGTTTCTGCAACGGCCGGCGGCTTATCTGGCTTAAAATATAATCCAATCGGATCTCCCACCTTTTCACCCCCTGTACCAGTTCCAGCACCAAGGCCCGCTCTACCCGCGGTAAGGCCGGGTGACTCCTTAAAGTTTCGGCCAACAGGTCCTCCACTGCAACTTTTTGAGCCGCCGCCGCTGCCAGGATGCGCACCGCCAGCGTGCGAGCCCCCGGCGGAGACGAGCTTCCCCGCTTACCGCCACCATTCTTTTTCTTCAGGTGCATCACCCTACATTTCCCGCCCCGCCGGGTTCCAGCTCAAGTCCCTAAGAAAATATCCTGCGCCAGCAAGCCGTCCTTCGCCGCTAGACGGGCTTGGGCCATTTATATTTGAACCATTTATATATATATCAGTCGGTTAGGTAAACAGCCGCTATTTGTTGATTGTCAGCCAGCCGCTTATTTAATAGACTTAAAGAAAACGCCAAATTCGGGAATGCCTTATCAAGAACGGCTATTTTTGAGGAACCTTCATGTCTCGTCTAAAATTCACCGGCAAAATCCGCACTGATCCCTGGGAGGCCTTGGCTTACGGGCCTAAGGAGGTAATGGCCTCCCTCTGGGGTGAATATCTGCAAGAGCTCGTAGCCGTCCCTGCCAAAAGCACCCGTTTCCGCATCATCTGCCAGGAAATCGAGACTGCGGCCGACTACCGCCAAATTCACCAGGAGTGGACCGACCTGTCCCCGGAGCAGCGAGCCGAAGCGTGGCGGCGTCTGGTGGGCGCTGCCCGCCAGCGTTACCAAGCTTTGCAGGATACCTGCCTTCGCTGCGGCGAATGTTGCGAAAATAGCAGCCCCACGCTGCTGTTGGCGGACCTCCCACTGTTTATGCAGGAGGTCATCACCAAAAACGACGTTTACACCCTGCGCCCCGGGGAGGAGGGGACCTCCCTGCCAGGCGCTGTTCCCCACTCCTCAGAGGAGCGCCTGAAAGTGCGCCAACTGCCCGGCAGCCGCCAGTGTTCCTTTTATCAGGCCGCCACCCGGAAATGCCGCATTTACGAGCAGCGCCCGGAGCAGTGCCGCCGCTGGCAGTGCTGGGGTGCGCCTCCTTCCCCCCCTGAGCCCTCGGAAATCCTTACCAGGCGCCATCTCTTCGCCCATATTCCTGAAATCTGGGACCTGATCACCGCCCACCAAAAGCGTTGCGATCTGCTCAAAGTGAGGGATATGCTGGCAGAGGTGGCCGCCGGCCAGGACCACTCCTCCGAGGCCCTCTTTGAGGCCCTGCACTTTGACCATTACCTGCGCCGGCTGCTGATCAACGACTGGCAGCTCAAACCGCCGGCCACCGACCTGCTCCTGGGCCGCCCCCTGACGGACTTCCTGCGCACTTTAGGCGTTAAGGCCACCCTAACCCCGGAAGGCGTCTTCCGCCTGGCCCCTCTGACCTGCCAGCCATGAGGGCCAAACATAAATACTCTGCCAAGGACAAGCGGCTATCGCCACAAGGCCATCGTAAGGAGGTTCCTTAAACGTCTTTGCAAGGCGGATAACCCTTCCTGGCTAACATAACCCATCACCCCAACGCCTATCACCCATCAACCGATCTCGTCAGGCACCGTCTCCGCTTCTGCTGGCTGCCCCGCCGCCTCCCGCCAAGCCAGCAGATACAGCACTCTCGGCCCCGAGTTTCGCACGGCATGGGGCACCCCGGGAGGAATGTAAATCAGGGTCTTATGACCACTAACCCGCTGCTCCTGGCATCCTCCCCCCTCCTCTCTCCATAAAACCACCCCTTCCCCCGGAAAAAGATACAGCCACTCGACGTGAGCCGGATGGTGGTGGTTGCCCCTCACCTCCCCGGGATTGATCGTCACCAGATGAAAAGTCCGGCAACACTCCTCTATATTACACGTCCTGCCTTGCAACGGGAAAAAAACCAGCCCTCGCCGGTCCTCTCGAATTTCTGTGGACACATCCAAAAATTTTATTCCTGCCATCTTTACCTTCCCCCTCTCGCCGGTCTGCTAGCTCTTGCAATTTCACCCGCCTCTGTTAGAGTATTTGGCAAAGCTGAGAGCCTTGACCATTTTTCTTGCCTGCCACCTGGTGGGAATTATGCGAAATAAGTTAACATCTGTGAAATCTGTGGCTGACGGTTGAAAAAACCCATGGCTGGCATTAATGACCTGGTTCTGGTCTACCTGGAACAAAAACCTGCCTTTTATGCCCGCATCAATGACATCAATCCGGATGTCAAGCGGGGCTGGTATCAGGTGGAACTACTGGTCCTCACCATGCCCCCCCAAACGGTGGTGTGGATTCTGCAGGCGTCCCACCTGGATGGGGAGGAGTTCACCATGCAGGACAAGCCCATCAAACTGGTCCTGATACCACCCAAACCGGCGCCCCCCCCATCAACCCAGTCTCCTTCCTCATCGTCCAAAGGCAAGGGCAAGGGCAAAGTCATCCCCCTGGTGCGCAAAAACTGATTGAATTATACTGTTACCATGGCTATACATAAATTAGGGCTAGCTATAATCACTGACCAAAGGCCAATGCCTCATGCGTATCTTGCTGGTACAACCAACCACTAAATACCCGGATCGCACCCCCCTGCGGAGCCGCACCCGCTGGCTGGTGGGTATGACCCTACCTTACCTGGCCGGCCTGACTCCCAAGGGTATTCAGGTAGACCTGGCCGACGACCGCCTGGGTCCCATTCCCTACCAACGCCGCTATGATCTGGTGGGCATTACCGCCACCTGCGCCACCTCGGAACGAGCTTACGAAATTGCCGGCGAATTTCGCCGCCGCGGGGTGCCGGTGGTCATGGGCGGCTTCCACGTTACCCTTCACCCCCAGGAAGCCCAGGAGCACTGCGACGCCGTGGTGGTGGGCGAAGCCGAAGACGTCTGGCCCCAGGTCCTGGAGGATGCGCGAAACCGCCGCCTGCAACCCCGCTATCAGCCCGCCCAGTTTCATTCCCTGGTCGGCCTCCCCCGGCCCCGCTTGGAATTAATCGACTACCGGCGCTATCGGGTCAAAATTATTCCCACGCAGACCACCCGAGGCTGTCCCTATCACTGCTCTTTCTGTGAAGTCCCCATAGTTTACGGTCACACCTATCGACGCCGCCCCCTGGGAGAAGTTATTGCCGAAATCAGGGCCAATACCCGCCTCACCGGCTTGAGGAATATTTATTTCATCGACGACAATCTCACCGGCCATCGGGAATATGCCCGGGACCTGTTCAAAGCCTTGCTGCCCCTCAACGTGCGCTGGAGCTGTCTTTGGACCATCAACACCTCCCGAGACGAAGATTTGCTGGACCTGGCTCAAAAATCCGGTTGCCATCACGTCAATATCGGCATCGAAAACGTCTGCCAGGAGTCCATCACCTCCATCGATAAACGGCAAAACCCGGTGCAGGAATACGAATGGCTCCTCAAACGCTTGCGAGATCGGGGCATCTTTTATTCCTTGAACTTCATGTTCGGACTGGACGGCGACACCAAAGAGCTTTTTGAGGAGACCCTGGCCTTTCTGGAGCGCGTCAAGGCCCCCCTGGCCTTCTTCAATGTCGCCACCCCGCGCCAGGGTACGCCCATGTGGGACCAGATGCACCGGCAAGGCCGCCTGCACAACCCCCAGGCCGAACGATACCTGGGTATGATCTGCAACTTCATACCCAAACACATGACCCCGGAGGAATGTGAAAGCGGCGTCTGGCGCTGTTTTCAGAAATTCTATTCGTTCTCCTCCATCTGCCGTCGACTCCTGTGGCCGCCAACCAGTTATATCTTCCAGGGCCTGCCCAGCAACCTGTTCTTTCGCTGGTCAGCGGCCAAAAAAATCGACCCGGTGGATTATTACTGAGACCAGGACGGGAAGGCCGTGTAGAAGCCCCGGAGGACAAACTCCACCGCCAGTGCCGCCAGGATCAAACCCATGAGACGCGTCAACAGCCGGATGCGGACTTCCGTGAGGATGTTTAACAGAACTTCGGCAAAACGGAAAAATAGATAGGTGAAGGTCAGAATAAGGCCCAGGGCGACTACCAAAATGGCTTCCTCCTGGAGGGTCGCGGCCCGGCTGGTCAGCACCAGCACCGTGGAAATGGCCCCGGGCCCGGAGAGCAGCGGCACCGCCAGCGGCACCAGAGCGATGTCCTGGTAATCACTCGCCTGCAGACTGGAGGAGGTATCCAATCGATTAAAGTGCCCCCGGGCCTCCAGCATATCAAAGGCGATGCGGAACAGCACCAACCCCCCGGTAATCTGGAAAGCCGCCAGGCTGATGCCTAGAATGCTGATGATCAACTGCCCTGCCACAATAAACAGCAACAGGATCACAAAGGCGAAGCCGCAGGCCCGGCGAGCAAGCTTCCGGGCCAACCTCGGCGGACAGCCGCCCGACAGCGACAGAAAGGGAAATAGATTGCCCGGCGGATCGATAATCACAAACAACGAAACCAGACAGGTGATGAAGAACTTCCCACTGCTTCCCATAACCTCAGGCGTCATTAGGGAACCGTCTCCGGAAAACAGATTAAGGATATTGTATGCCTAACTACCAGGTAAACAAGACCTATCAAGAAATCAATGAAAAAATCAAGCAAGGCCGAGTGGTGGTGGTCACCGCTGAGGAAATCATCGACATTGTCCGCCGTCAGGGGGAAGTCGCCGCCGCCCGCCAAGTAGACGTGGTCACCACCGGCACCTTCTCCCCCATGTGCTCTTCCGGAGCCTTCCTGAATTTCGGTCACACCAGCCCGCCCATCAAAGCTGCACGCGCCTGGATCAACAATGTCCCGGCCTATGCCGGGCTGGCCGCCGTGGACCTCTATCTCGGCGCCACCGAACCATCCGCCGACGACCCCCTCAACAAAGTTTATCCCGGTGAATTCAAATACGGCGGCGGCCACGTCATCAGCGACCTGGTGGCCGGCAAGTCCGTCCATCTGGTGGTGGAAGCCTACGGCACCGACTGCTACCCCAACAAACGCGTGGAAATGAAACTCACCCTGAACAAAATGGTGAACGCCGTCCTCTTAAACCCACGCAACTGCTATCAAAACTACAACTGCGCGGTCAATCTCTCCCACCGCACCCTCTATACCTACATGGGACCCTTGCGACCCCGGGCCGGCAACGCCAACTACTGCACCGCCGGACAGCTTAGCCCTCTGTTCAATGACCCCTATTACCGCACCATCGGCATCGGCACCCGCATCTTCCTGGGGGGCGGCGTGGGCTATGTCTGTTTTCCGGGCACTCAACACCACCCGGGGCGACCGCGAGGCGAAAACGGTGTGCCGATGGCCCCGGCTGCCACCTTGATGGTCATCGGCGACCTTAAAACCATGAGCCCCCGCTATCTGGTGGGAGTTTCTCTATTGGGCTACGGCTGCTCCCTGTGCGTGGGACTGGGCATCCCCATCCCCTTGCTCAACGAGGAGATGGCCCGCGCCTGCGCCGTCACCGACGACGAGCTCTTCGCCCCCCTCGTTGATTACGGCGGAGATGAATCAGGTGGTGCCGGCCGCACCCTCGGCCACGTCAGCTATGCTCAACTGAAAAGCGGCACCATCATTCTGGGAGGCCAGGAAGTGCCCACCGTGCCTCTCTCCAGTCTCGTGCGGGCCCGGGAAATCGCCCATCTCCTTAAGAACTGGATTCAGACCGGTCAGTTCTTCCTGACTGAACCTGTCCAGTGCTTGCCCACCACAGAATGATACACTTGCCGCCGCAGGCTTTTAGCTTGGGAGAAGGTAGAACTTTGTGCCTTGAATTCTGAACTTATTAATTACCTCCGCCGCTGGCGACAAGCCCTCCTGCTCTTCTCCGGCGGTCTGGATTCCAGTCTGCTCCTGGCCGTGGCCGCCCCCCTCCTGGGTCCCGGACTCACGGCCCTTACTTTCACCGGCCCTCACGTCCCCGCCGGTGAACTGGCCGCAGCCTGGCGGTTGGCCCACGGCTTACAGGTCAACCTCCTGGTCAGGGAAATGGACCCCTTCCAGCTTCCGGATTTTCGCGCCAATACCCCGCACCGCTGCTATGCCTGCAAAAAAGCCCTGCTGGCCGAAGCCCGGGAAGTGGCAGCCGCCAAAGGCGCGGAGGTGATCTGGGACGGCACCAACCTGGACGATCTGCACGACTTCCGCCCGGGGTTAGCGGCGCTCCGGGAGTCTCAGGTGAAAAGCCCCCTAGCGGAACTGGGGTGGGACAAAGCGGCCATTAGGCTCACCAGCCGCCGGCTCGGTCTTATCTGGGACAAGCCCCCCCAGAGCTGCCTGGCCACCCGTTTCCCTTATCACACCCACCTTACTCTCGACCACCTTGTCCGGGTAGGGCAGGCAGAAGCCTGGCTCAAGGCGCGGGGCTTCAGCCAGGTGCGCCTCCGGGTGCAGAACCAGCAAGCCCGCTTGGAATTGTCCCCACCAGATTGGGCGCTCTTCCTTAAAGCACGGCTCCGCCGCCCCTTCCTTAACCTGCTGCACCGCCTGGGTTGGCATTGTTTCCAATTGTCAGACGGGATAGACTATAGACCGTGATTTCCGGCTATTGGTTTAACGCCGGGGCCGGGTTTTGAGTTCACCGATTACTGATCAGAGGCCCTAGTCAATCTCTGATAACTGACAGAAGATCACCAAACCATGGATCGTCCCATACGCGCCTTGGGCCTTTTCTCAGGCGGCCTGGACAGCATGTTGGCCGCCACCCTGCTCAAGAATCTGGGAGTGGAGGTGTCTCTCCTTTGTTTTGTCACTCCGTTTTTTGGCGCCGCCCGGGCCCGGGAATCCGCTGCTCATCTCGGCCTCCCTTTGCGGGAGCTGGACCTCACCGACAAGTTCACCCCCCTCCTTTTCCAGGCCCCCCATGGCTGGGGCAAAGGGCACAACCCCTGCGTGGACTGCCACATCCTCATGTTTCGGGAAGCGGGTGCCCTCGCTTCCCGCGAGGGCTTTGATTTTCTCTTCACCGGCGAGGTACTGGGGCAGCGGCCGATGAGCCAACATAAGAGCGCCCTCAACCTGGTGGCCAAAAAATCTGGTTATGCAGAGCTGCTGCTTAGACCTTTGAGCGCCAAACTCCTCCAGCCCACTAAGCCGGAACTTTTGGGCTGGGTGGACCGGGAGCGCCTTCTGGGCCTCCACGGCCGGGGTCGCAAGCTTCAGATGGCCCTGGCCTCAGAACTCGGCATCAGCCTCTATCCTTCTCCGGCCGGCGGCTGCCTCCTGACTGAGCCGGGCTACGCCCACCGACTCAAGGAACTCCTTGCATCTTCTCCCCTCCTTACCCGCCGGGACCTGGAACTTCTCAAGCGGGGCCGGCACTTCCGCCTCCCCGGAGGGGTCAAGGCGGTGGTCGGCCGCACCCGCCTGGAAAACGAGGCTATCTTAGAACTGGCCGGTCCAGCCGACTTCATCCTGAAAATCCAGGATTTCCCAGGACCGATAGTTCTTTTGTCCACAAACTCCGCCACTCCCGATCTCAATGCCGCTGCCGCCCTGGCCGCAGCTTACAGCGACGCCCCCCTTGGGCTTCAGGTCACTGTCACCATACGCCAGAGAGACCAACAAACCTTCGTCCACCTCACCAATATGCCCAAAGAACAATACAAAGACTGGCTCATATGAATTCTCTATCCTGCGAGGCGAGGAGTCTGGCCCCATGATCCGGAACGAAAAAGCGCGTCTGACTTTGCTGACAAACCTGGCCTCTTCCCTGGCCGCCGCCCGCCCTTCCTTGGTGGCGGCCGCCGCTCAAGACATCGGCACCCCTTGCCGCTTCGCCGCCCTGGAAGTGGACCTGGCCGTGGATCACCTCCGAACCATGCAGGAGGAACTTCCCCACGTGCAGGGCAAATACCCCTATGGCGTCGTGGCCGCCATCTTCCCCTATGACGCCGCCCCGGTCATGCTGGCCCGAGTCGGCGGCGCCGCTCTCCTGGGAGGCAACCGCTTCCGCTTCAGTTGCTCCTCCCAGACCCCCCGCACTGCCCAGGTGCTGAAACAGGTGGTGCAGCCTTTCCCGGAGATTGAGCTGGTCACCGCTGTGGACAACCGCGCCTTCGGCCAAACCTGCATCGCTGCCCCGGAGGTCAGGGTGTTGTTCATCGCCGGCGGCACCGAAGTGGGGGCGGTGTACGAAAAAGAGGCCCAGGCCTTTGACAAACTCTTTTTTGCCGGACCCAGCGGCTTGCCGCCGGTGATCCTCTTCAGGGACGCCCCTTTGGAGGCCGCCACCCGCTTTATTGTGCACCGCGCCTTTATTAACGGCGGCCAATACTGCACCACCCTGAAGCGCGCCTATATCCACCAGGACATTTACCACACCGCCCGTGACCTGATCCTGGCCCGTCTGCCAGAAATCAAGGTCGGCGACCCCAGGGACCCGGACACCTGGATCGGCCCCATCAAAGTGGCGCGCACCCGCCTCTTATTGGCGCGCGCCCTCGAGGCCCTCAGCGACCATCGTTTCTTGCTGCCTCCCCGCCAGGACGGGGAGTGGCAGGGCCCTTTCCTGGTGGAAACCCACCAGCCCCCGGACTTGGAGCTGTTTGGCCCTTTTCTGGCCCTCGTCCCCTCCCCCAGCGACGCCGACAGCCTGGCCAAAGTTCTGGCTTCCCGCTATCCCTTTCTGGTCGCCTTCTTCGGCACCCCGCCGCCCGGCGGCAAGGAAGCCCTGCTCCAAACCTTTGGCATGGTCTATGACAACCCTGACTTCCTTTTCACCCCCTTGCGCCTGCCCTTCGGCGGTAAAAAAGACAGCGGCTGGCTCCTGGAACGCACCCCACAGGGCTGGCAACGCCGAGACGGGCCATTTATCTATAGCGCCGAATTGGTGCGCAGACCATAGGCTAGAGACTGAAGGCGATGAACGAGAGGCCAGGGACCTTTGTGAATGAACCGTGGTATCTTGTCAAACCGAGACGCCGCCATTTTTCTCCGGAGCGGAAATTAAAACTTAAGACCTAAAACCCAAAAGCCATGCACAACTGGCCCAAAAATTATCAGGACGCAGTAGCCCTCCAGGAAGCCTTGCGCTTTCAGGTTCGGCTCACCCCCTTGGCCCGCCCCCCACAACTGGTGGGCGGTGCCGATGCCGCCTATGACCGGGGCGAAAGGCGCATCTTCGGGGCCATCGCCGTTTATACTTACCCAGGGCTGGAGCTGGTGGCAGAGGCCGGGGCCGGGGAACCCTGCCTTTTCCCGTATATCCCGGGGCTGTTGAGCTTTCGCGAAATACCCGTGCTCATGAAGGTGTGGGCCAAGTTGCACCAGCGTCCGGAGGTGCTGCTGGTGGACGGGCAAGGGATTGCCCACCCCCGGGGTCTGGGGCTGGCCTCCCACCTCGGCCTCCTGCTCAACACCCCCACCATCGGCGTCGCCAAAAGCCGCCTCATAGGCCAAGGAACCGAACCCGAAATAAAAAAGGGGGCTTTTCGCCCCCTCTTCTCTCAAGAAAAGGTCTTGGGTTTCATCCTACGCACCAGGGAAGGGAAAAAACCCCTTTATGTCTCCCCCGGACATCGTGTATCCCTGAGAGACTGCCTGGACATCACCCTGGGCTGCCTAAGTCAATATCGCCTGCCTGTCCCTTTACGGCACGCTGACCTGCTGAGTCGGAACCTCAAAACTTGCGGTCTGCAAAGTTGACGGTCCTCACAAACGCCTCGGCTTCGCTAAAAAGCAGGCGCTGCCGATAAATGGCGCAACAAGGACTTTGGCCGTTCCGACAAACCCCTTGTTTGGGGTCCCACTCCCACCACAGACAACTCTGGCATTCCCTCGGAATGTCCCCATTCAGACAGATGACTCCCCCGTTCCCAAAGTTCATCATCACTCTTTCCATCCCTGGAATCCTTTTGCCTCTGACCTCCTTGTCGTCATTCCTCCTTTTAAACTAAAATAAAATCGTTGACTAACTCTCATAAAACAATACAGCTCATTTGTCAAACTTTTTTCGCCGCTGACCCTTAAAAGAAATCCGCCTTCTTGAACACCAAGGCCTGCGCCTCCGGCTGTAAGATCTTGGCGTCCAACACTTCCCCCACGAACAGGGTGTGATCGCCGGCCGGGAAAGTGGCCGTTACCTTTAAGTCGAAGTAGGCATAGGCCTGAGGCAGAATAGGGGAACCGGTCACCGCGGTGATGTATTCCAAGCCGACGAATTTGTCCACCTTGCGACCACTCTTATATCCAAAGCGCTTGCCCACCTCCACCTGTTCCGTGGTCAGCACATTGATGGCAAAGACCCCGCTTTCCTTAATAAGCTCGTGGGAATAGCGGGCCGGGGCAATGGACACCATAATCAGCAATGGGTGCAAGGAAACCTGGGAGACCCAGGCCGCGGTCATGCCGTTGATGCGCTCCCCCACCCGAGTGGTTACCACATAGACTCCGTGCACCAACCCCCTAAAGGCAATATCCAACATAGATTTCACCCCTCCTTGCTCCCGTCAGGTTACTGCCAACCCAAAACCCCGAACCTAAAACCCAGATCCCCCTACTTTACTGCCGCCTCTTTACTCTCAGCAGCTGACGCCTCCTCCGGCTCAGTGCCTTGCCCACACCAGCTCTCACACATCCAGAACTTCCCCACCCCCTGCTGAAGGCGTTCGCAAAAACCTTTGTACCGGGCAGACCAGTACCGACAGGTGCCACAAACTTTCAATGGTCTCTCCCTCTCTGCCATGACCTGACGAAACCCTTCCCCTCACACCACCCTGATATCATCGGCGTCCGCCCGGGTCTAGGGCCTAACCAAATTCGACAGCACAACCCTCCTGCCCACAGTCGCTCATGTTAGTCCCTGACGACTCCCCGGTCAAGCAGGAAATGGTCATATCCTACCCCCAAGTCTTTCTTCTCCCCGGCCGGCGTCATAACCAGTATATCTCCTCCTGGAATAATCTCCCCGATTTGTATGGGAGGGGGAATCCCAATTTTAGCAAAGGCCTGTAACAAGGGCTGGCGTAACTTTGGTGCTGAGGTAAACATTAGCTCATAATCCTCGCCCCCCCGCAACGCCAGCTCCAAGGAATCCCTATTGATGGCCTTGGCCACTTCTACAACTCCTGGGGAAATGGGAATCCACTCCAGCCGCAGCACCGCCCCCACCCCGCTGGCCCGACAGAGGTGCCTTAAATCACTGGCCACCCCATCCGACAAATCAATGAGGGCGGTTGCCAACCTTTTTTGCGCCAACAACCGACCGGCGGCCAACCGGGGTTGAGGTTCAAGATGGGCCTTCAGTAAAGGCGCGGCCAGCTCCGCCGGTATATCGGCCCGCCCTTGTAAGATTGCCAAGCCGGCGGCTGCCTCTCCCAGCCTCCCGGTGACATAGATCAGATCGCCCACCTGCGCCCCCCCGCGCCTGATAATCTCAACCGCTGGCGCCCGGCCCAGTACCGTAATAGTCACCGCCACCCCCCCGGGCGAAGCCACCGTATCGCCGCCGATCACGCTCACCCCATAATCCCGGCCCGCCTGGGCCAAGCCCTCTCCCAGCGCCACCGCCCCGGCCAGCTCCCGCTCCGGCGGCCAACCCAAGGAAAGCAGGACATAGCGAGCTTCCCCCCCCATCGCTGCAATATCGCTCAAATTCACCGCCAAGGCCTTGCGCCCCAACTGCGCCGGGCTCATATAGGACAGCTCAAAATGCACCCCTTCCACCAAGGTGTCCACCGTCCACAGCCAAGCCTCACCCTGACCCAGGTCGATGACCGCGCAATCATCGCCGATCCCTGCCACCACCTCCGGCGGCCCGGCCCCAAACCCCTGCGCCAACTTCAAGATCAGCTCCACCTCTCCCTTGGGCGATTCCCTCATAAACATTACTGTTCTGCAAGCTCCCTGTCCCGGGGCCCGACAAGTTATCGACGGCCTGCTTTTTCTCCAGCGGTTTACAGCCCCCCCTGGCAGAGGCGGCGAACCTCAGCGCTTTGCCACAGGATACAGACCAGTCCGGGTTTATTGCACCTGGTCTTCTATAGTTCTCGTTCCTGTTGCCAACGCCGCCCTTACCCTCTCCGGCACCTCCCGGGCTTTCCACTGCCGGTCAATCGCCACCAGGTGCGCCGTGCCCTCCGCCGCCAGCTCCCCCTTCTCCGAAAAAAATTCAAAGCGGAAGATCATGGCCTTGCGGCGCATTTCTTGGAGACGGGTTTCTATGGTCAACAGTTCCCCATAGCGACAAGGCCTGAGAAACCGACACCATGCCTCCACAATAGGAAGACCGAACTCTTCCTCGGTATTCCGAAAAGTCTTCTCCGGCAACAAACCGCAATCTCTCAAATACTCCTCAATGGCCCGGTGACAATAGCGGAAATAACTGACAAAATAAACAATCCCATAAGGATCCGTGTCCCCAAAACGCACCCGCACCCGGGTCCGGTGGCTGGCCTGCTGAACCTCCCCCTCTACACTGGTAGCCATCAACCCCTCCTCGTCATGTCTTCCACAAAAATCCGTCAGGTAATCAGGTTAAGTTGGTGACGAAATCCCCCCGCCTAGTCTTGGCCACCCATCGGTAGCGCCCCAGAAAAAAGACCCGGAAAACCGAAAACATTTCCGAAGCGGGGGATTGACAAGGCCAGAAAAAGAAAATAAGCTTTCCTAGCTTCAAAATTACTAGCTTATTACTATCCGACTCTCTCATTCTCCGCAAGTCTCAAGGCTCTCTTTTCGGGAGTAAGGGTTATTATCAATAAGGAGTCAGCTATGAAAACGGTGGCCCAAAAGATCCAGGAACTCAGAGACAAAGAGGCTGAGGTCAAAGCCATGGGCGGGGCCGAAGCGGTGGCCAAGCAGCATAAGAGCGGCAAGCTGACGGCCCGGGAGCGCCTGGATTTGTTATTTGATTCCGGCACCTTCCGGGAGACCGACCTGCTTGTCACCCACCGCTGCGTTAATTTCGGCATGGAGAAGGTGAATATCCCCGCCGACGGCGTCATCACCGGCTTCGGGCGGGTCAACGGCCGCCCGGTTTTTGCTTTCGCCCAGGACTTCACCTCCCGGGCCGGCTCCTTGGGAGAGATGCACTCCAGAAAAATCTGTAAAGTCATGGACCTGGCCCTGAAGGCCGGTGTGCCCTTTGTGGGACTGAATGATTCCGGCGGCGCCCGCATCCAGGAAGGTGTAGATTCCCTTTCGGCCTACGGCCAGATCTTCTACCGCAACGCCATTGCCTCCGGGGTCATCCCACAAATTTCCGCCATCATGGGCCCCACCGCCGGAGGCGCCGTCTATTCCCCGGCCATGACCGACTTTGTCTTTATGGTGAAAAACACCTCCTATATGTTCATCACCGGGCCGGATGTGATCAAAAGCGTCACCGGAGAGGAAATATCCTTCGAGGATCTGGGGGGCGCCATGGCCCACAACATGAAAAGCGGCGTGGCCCACTTCGCCTGCGAAAACGACGAAGACTGCCTCAACCAGATCAAGCGCATGCTGTCATATTTGCCCAACAACAACATGGAAGACCCGCCCATCATCCCCTGCTCCGACCCGAGCGGCCGGGAGGATGCGGCCCTGGACAGCATCGTGCCCGATAACCCCCGGGCCTCCTACGACATGTACGACGTCATCCGGGCCATCGTGGATAACGGCGATTTCTTTGAGCCGCACCACTATTATGCCCCAAATATGATCGTGGCCTTCGCCCGTCTTAATGGTCGGCCCATCGGCCTCATCGCCAACCAGCCCCGCGTCCTGGCCGGCTGTCTGGACGTGGACGCAGCCGACAAGGCCACCCGTTTCATCCGCTTCTGCGACGCCTTCAACCTGCCCCTCCTCACCATCGCCGATGTGCCGGGCTATCTGCCGGGCAGCGACCAGGAGCACCGGGGCATCATCCGCCACGGCGCCAAACTCCTGTGGTGTTACTCCGAGGCCACCGTGCCCAAGCTTACCCTGATCACCCGCAAGGACTACGGCGGCTCTTATCTAGCCATGTGTTCCCGGGACCTGGGGGCCGACATGGTCTTGGCTTGGCCCACGGCCGAAATCGCCGTCATGGGAGCCGAAGGGGCGGCCAACGTCATCTTTCGCCGGGAAATTAAGGCAGCACCGGACCCCGAGGCCAAGCGCCAGGAGATCATCGCCCACTACGAGAACCTCTTGTATAATCCCTATATCGCTGCCTCCCGGGGCTTTGTGGACCAGGTCATCCCCCCCCGGGAAACCCGCCCCCGGCTGATTGAGGCCCTGGAGATCATGACCAGCAAACGGGAAAACCTGCCCCCCAAGAAGCACGGCAATATCCCGGTTTAAGGCGGTATTCTTGGTTTTGGGTTTTTGCTTCTGGACTTGTGTTTGGCAACAAAAACGGCAATCCCAGGGCCCGACACCTAAAACCTTTAAATAAGGAGAAATAAATGCCGGTCACCCCTCAGATTCTGGCGGCTGTCAGCGGCGCGGTTCAGGCTTACCTCCTGGAGGAGGAGGCCTTGTTGGCCGCGGCTCCCGCCCGTTGGCCGCCGCCGGCTCCGCCACCAAACCTTTGGGGCCTGGCGGGGCGCCAGCAAACCATGCAGCTCAGAGTGTTGGCCCAGCGACGCAGCCTAAAATAGTGATTAGTGCTGAGTTTGGTGGACGCTTCCAGAAAACTTACATTAATGGTGCCTCTATCCCACCGGCAGGGGAATGGTGTAGGGCGCAATACTACCCAAAATCATCCACCGCAAATAGAAACTTTTAATAGGAGTCATACATGGCCGGAAAAAATCCCATCAAGTTCACGGACACCACCTTCCGGGATGGTCATCAATCGCTGTTAGCCACCCGCATGCGTTCCGAAGACATCTTTCCCTTCATGGAACGCATGGATGAGATGGGCTACTTCGCCCTGGAGGTCTGGGGCGGGGCCACCTTTGATACCGCCCACCGCTTCCTGGGGGACGATCCCTGGGACCGCATCCGCACCGTCAAACGCCTGCTGAAAAAGACCCCCACCATGATGCTGCTCAGGGGCCAAAACTTGGTGGGCTACCGCAACTATGCCGACGATGTCACTTACCGCTTTGTGCGCTATGCCGCCGATAACGGCGTGGATATCTTCCGGGTCTTTGATGCCTTAAACGACCAGCGCAACTGGGAGGTGGCGGTGAAGGCCATCAGGGACGGCAAAAAACAGGGCCTAAAAACCCATTTCCAGGCCGCAGTGTGCTATTCCCTGACCCAACGGCGCATGGGCGGGCCCATCTTCAACCTGGAATACTACGTGGACTTCGCCAAGCGGGCTGAAAATATGGGGGCCGACTCCTTCTGCCTCAAGGACATGGCCGGCATGTGCTCCCCCAACGACGCCTATGCCATTGTCAAGGCCCTTAAGAAGACCATCAAAATCCCCGTCGAGTTTCATACCCACTATACCTCCGGCCAGGGCTCCATGAGCTATCTCAAGGCCATCGAGGCCGGCGTGGATATCGTTGACACCTGCCTGTCCCCCTTTGCCCTCCGCACCGCCCAACCGGCCATCGAACCCATCCTGGTGGCCGTGGAGCAAACCGACCGCGAAAGCCCCATGGACCTGGCCAAACTCATCGAAATCGGCCAGGACCTGGAGAAGGTGGCCGTAAAATACCGGGACCTCCTGGACACCAGTAAAATCGCCCAGATCGATACCGGGGTGTTACTACACCAGATACCCGGCGGCATGTACTCCAATCTGGTAAACCAGCTTAAGGAGGCCGGAGCCCTGGACCGCATCCTGGAAGTTATGGCGGAGCTGCCTCAGACCCGCAAGGACCTGGGCTACCCCCCCTTGGTCACCCCCACCAGCCAGATCGTCGGCATCCAGGGCGTCTTTAATGTCCTGTTCGGCCGTTACCAACAGGTGCCCGCCGAAGTCAAAGGATTGGCTTACGGCCTCTATGGCAAGACCCCAGCCCCCATGGACCCTGAGGTGCAAAAAACCATCCTGAAGGGCTACGAGCGGGGCGAAGAGCCCATCACCGCGCGGCCCGGCGATATCCTGGAGCCGGAGTGGGACAAAGCAGTAGCCGAAACCAAAGGGCTGGCCAAAAACGACGGCGACGTCCTCATCTATGCCCTCTATCCCACCACCGGCGCCCGCTTTCTCAAGTGGAAGTACGGGTTGGAGCCGGTGCCCGAAGAGGTCAAGGCCAAAACCCTGGAGCAGGTCAAACTGGAGGACGAGGTCTATCTCACCATCAAACAGAAAAACGCTTTTCAGAAGGTTAAAGACTATCTGGACAGCCTCGAAAAACCGACGCCCGCCAAAGGCCCCGGTCTGCGCACCTTCAACGTCTTTGTGGACGGCCGCTACTTTGAGGTGGAGGTGGAGTGCACCTCCGGGGCCCCGGTAATCACCGGCCTGGCCCCCGCCGCCATCCCTGCTCCTGCCGCCCCCCCTCGCCCGGCCGTGGCCCCAGCCCCCACCCCGGCCAAAGCCGCCCCCGCCGCCCCCGCTGAAGCCCCGGTGGAAGGAGAGGTGCCTCTGCGTGCTCCTATGCCTGGCATGATCATCAGCTTCAACGTCAAGGTGGGCGACCACGTCAATACCGGCGACCTGGTCTGCATCCTGGAAGCCATGAAGATGCAGAACAGCCTCCCCGCCCCGGCCTCCGGCACCATCAAAGCCATCAACTTTGAACCCGGCGCCTCGGTGGCCAAAGACGCGGTCATCCTGGTGATCGGGAAATAGACGGAGGGCTGCCCAAGGTAATCACCGTTCACCCGCACTCTAACCCTACCGCCTTCAGTATTAAGGCGACTTCCTTAAATTTCCGCCCTTTTCTAAAGGGGGGAGAAGGGGATTATTCCATTGCTGAGGAAGAATTGTTTGATTCTTAACATGGACATACTAAATACGGTTGACTCAATAACTCAACTTTCGCACCCTGAAGAACCTTGTTTATCAAAGAGCAAGGAGGCTAGCGGTCTTTTCGGCGGCGAAATCTGATGTAGAGCATCTCCCCCCGCCTGCTCTTTAAAGAGGGGCCGAGGGCGGTGGTTCTACCTTTCGATTTCCGTCATGTTGCTTCGTTCCATGATTCTTGGATTATGCCCCCCTAGACTGAAAGCCTTAGGCTGACCCCGGGGGCAGAATATTTATGCTCCAGTTTAGCTGATCTGCCAAGGAATCCGAAAGCGCCTGTGTGTTTGTAAAAGAAGCCACGAAAATCACTCTTTGTCCTCAGGAAACTGCATCCCCTCCCTGCCGGCCGGGGAGCGAAGCCATCAAGCAAGGCATCCGGCGAAACTTCGTGAAGAGGGCGGCTTCTTACGACCGCCATGCCCGGGTGCAGCGCTTCATGGCCTGGGAACTGCTGGCCCAAACCGCCCCCATCGTAAATAAGGCCCACCACATCCTGGAAGTGGGCTGCGGCACCGGTTATCTGACCGCCGCCCTGCGCCGTCTCAATCCCCACGCTAATTTGCTGGCGCTGGACCTTGACGCCGCCCTCCTGGCCCGGGCCCGACGCCGCCTGCCGCCTGACCCGCACCTGGCCTGGGTGGTGGCGGACGGTGAGCTTCCTCCCAGCCGGGACGTCAACCTGATCATTTCCAACTCCACCTTCCAATGGTTTACCCATCCGGAGACCACCATCTCCCTATACTTTCAAAGCCTGAAAAAGTGCGGCTGCCTGGCCTTCTCCACCCTGGGGCCAGGAACCTTCGGCGAGCTGGCCGCCGCCCTGCGGCAGGCCGGCAACCTCCTAAACATCAACCGGATTCCGTCTATCCCGGCCTCGGCCTTCCTGACCGCCACAGATTGGGCGCGCATCCTGCAGCAGGCGGGATTTCCCGCCATCCACCTGCAACGACTGCCCCTCTCCCTGGCCTTTCCCACCGTCCCGGATTTTTTGCAGTCCTTGCAGGCCACCGGCGCCACCAACCCCCAACCACGCCCCTTTTCAGCCAAGTTGTATAAAACCATGGTGGCGGCTTATCAGGACCTGTTCAGGCAAAACGGCGCTATCACCGTAACTTACGAAGTTATCCTGGCGGTGGCGGGAAAATAACCATCTCTCTATACACCCGCTCCTATGATGACTGGCCCCTCACCCCAAACTGACCACTCTCAAGTTTAGCGCGCAGCGCTTCCCGTAAAGGGGGCAGAATCTCACGGTAATCCCCTACAATAACCACATCCGCCACCTCAAAGATCGGAGCCTGGGGGTCTTGGTTGATGGCGACAACGAATGCCGAATCCTCCATCCCTACCACGTGGTGCGGCATCCCGGAGATGCCCACCCCCACGTACAGACGGGGCCTCACCGTCTTGCCGCTCTGTCCGATCATTTGCTCCTCTTTGGCCCACCCCTCATCCACTGCCGGCCGGGTCGCCCCCACCGCCCCGCCCAAGATCCTGGCCAGTTCCTCCAATAGACTCCAACCTTCCTTCCCACCCACCCCCCAGCCGCCCGCCACCACCACTTCAGCGGCTGCCAGCGGCCTCTCTCTCAGCGCCTCCCGGTAAATTTCCAACACCTGAGGTCCGGAACCGTCCAATCTGTCCACTACCGTTAACCGTTTGACCTCCCCTGACCGCCGAGCCGGTTCACACTTTTTCAGCACCCCAGGCATTACCGTGGCCATCTGGGGGCGATGCTTGGGACACCTGACGGCGGCCACCACCCCGCCCCCCCAGCCAGGCACCATCTGCAAAAGCTCCCCCTCGGCATCGAACTTCAGATCAATACAATGCGCCGCCAGACCGGTGGCCAGGCGCGCCGCCAACCGGGGCGCCAGTTCCATCCCCAGACTGGTAGCCCCGAACAGAAAGATGTCCGGCTCATATTCCCGACAAGCCCTGGCCAGCACCGCGGTATAGGGCAATAACTGGTAGGGCTCCAACAAATCATCTTCTGCCACCAGCACCACGTCAGCACCGTGCGCCATGAGCCGGTCGGCAAGCCCCGCCAGCTTGTCGCCCAGCAACACGGCCGCCACCGACTTCTTCGCGGCGTCAGCCAACTCCCTGGCCTTGCCCAGCAGCTCCAAACCCACCACGTGCAGCACCCCGCCCCGCTGCTCGGCAAACACCCAGATCTGATTTTTTTCCATAACCCATAAAAAAGCCCAGCGCGATGGCCGGGCCTTTCCTCTTTCATTGCCTACTCATTCAGACATCATACTTTGGGCCGCGGCAATACCCCCGCCGACTTTAATATCTCCGGGGCATGATCCTCCCACTCAATGGCCATCAGATGGATGCCGGCCACACCCTTCATTTCCAAACATTGCTGAATCTGTTCCACAGCAATCTTCATGCCCTCCGCTGCCACCTTGTCTTTGGGCACCCCCTTGAGCCGGGTGATATATTCATCCGGCACTAACAGACCAGGCACAAACTTCTTCATATAGTTGGCCATTCCCACAGACTTCAACGGCGTAATCCCCGCCATAATATAGCATTTCTCCGTCAGCCCCATGTCATTGGCCATCTCCATAAACTTTTGGAAGCGCTCCATGTCGTATATACACTGCGTCTGGATAAACTGCGCCCCGGCTTTGATCTTTTTGGCCAAGCGCACCACCCGAAACTCAAACGGGTCGGCAAAGGGATTGGCGGCCGCCCCGATGAACATCGCTGGCCGTCCCTGCACCTCGGTGCCGCTGATCATCTTCCCTTCATCGCGCATCATCCGCACCGTGTTCAAAAGCTGAATCGAGTCCAGATCATGCACGTTTTTCGACTGTGGATGGTCGCCGAAGGAGCTGTGGTCGCCGGTGAGGCATAGCAGGTTCTTGATCCCCAAGACCGCCGCCCCTAACACGTTGCTTTGCAGCGCTATGCGGTTCATGTCCCGGGTGACCATCTGCATAACCGGTTCAATGCCCATGTCCAAGAGTATGCGGCAGGCAGCCATGGAGCAAAAACGCACTACCGCCGTCTGATTGTCGGTGACGTTCACCGCATCCGCACATTCCTTAAGAAAAGTGGCCTTGTGGCGAAAGTGTTCGACGTCGGCTCCCCGCGGCGGCCCGCATTCACAAGTGACGGCTTTCTGGCCGCTCCGCAAAACTTTTTCCAGATTGCTGCCAGCAGTCATGGTCATTTTCTCAACTCCTCCCGGATTGTGGTGCGCGGTCCACCGTCCCGGCTCGTGGACCAGTCCTTATATAGCCGGAGCTCTTCCATGATGTGCAGTTGATTCAGATTCTTTAATCGTTCATAAATGAGATGCCATACACAGTCAATCTGCCCCTTGCCTACTTCACATTTGCCACCCGACGACCCCCCGCAAGGGCCATTGAGTAATTGTTTGGCGCAGCGGGCAATGGGACACAAACCACCAAACAGGTGAATGGCGCAATTGCCACAGGCCTGGCAAAATTCCCGCCAGACCCCGTGTTCCAGCGCCCCACCGATGCTTACCGTGTTCAGACCAGGATACACCGGCAGGTAGGGGTAACGGGCCACAATATACTGCGGCCCGACGCTGCAAGCAATGGAGACGACCGCGTCCACATCTTTCACCAGCTCATCCAGGGGCTCGATGTACTCCGGGTCGCACTGCCGCTCGCAGGTGTACTCCTTGATCTCCACCTCGTTCCCCGATACCTGACGGGCAATGCGCAACTCCGACGACAGAATTTCCACCTCTTTCTGCCCCCCCGCATTGCATACCGTCACGCAGCCCTTGCAACCCACCACCAGCACCTTTTTATAACCTTTGATCATCTCCAGGATTTCGGATACGGGTTTTGACTCCGCAATAACCATGATTACCTCCGGGTGAGAGTTAGGGGCTGGGGGGTAGGGGGAAAATACCATTCCACTCACCCTCACCTCCAACCTCTGAACCCAAATTTGTACAACCCTTCACAATATAGGCCCCCCAATCAGTTTTGTCAAACAGAAAAATTTCCCAAATTATTTTTCTTTAAAGGAACATTCGCCATAAAATAACTATTGACAAACTGCCTGGCATTCGCTAAAAATTCACCTTATGTGAAAAAAAGTATAAAGTCTGGCCTGATCAGGGCAAGATACCAGAAACTGCTGAATCAACCCGGTGGAAATCTCCGGGTTCTATATTGTTCACAAACCAAATATTCCTTAAGGAGGAATGGCACATGGCGAAGTACGATCCGGTTAAAATGAAGGACTGGCAGATTGCCGAAATTGCCGAAGCGGAGATGATCCCCTTTGACGAAATGTGCGATAAGCTGGGCATCCCCAAAGAGGAACGCATCCCCTACGGTCAGAAAATTGGCCGCGTTGACTATGTAAAGTGTCTGGAGCGCCTGAAGAACAAGCCCGACGGCAAGTATATCGAAGTGACCGCCATCACCCCCACCCCCCTCGGAGAAGGCAAATCCACCACCACCATGGGTTTGATCGAGGGCTTTGGCAAGCGGGGCAAGAACGTCGGCGGCTGCATCCGCCAGCCCTCCGGCGGCCCCACCATGAACATCAAGGGCACCGCCGCCGGCGGCGGCCTCTCGCTTCTGATCCCCATGACCGAGTTCTCCCTGGGCCTTACCGGCGACATCAACAACATCATGAATGCCCACAACCTGGCCATGGTGGCCGCCACCTCCCGCCTGATGCATGAGTTCAACTACAACGATGAGCAATTGGCCAAGCGGAACCTCAAGCGCCTCAACATCGATCCCAAAAACTTCGAAATGGGCTGGATCATGGACTTTTGCGCCCAGGCCCTGCGCCATATCATCATCGGCCTGGGCGGCAAGATGGACGGCTTCATGATGAAGTCCTCCTTCGGCATCGCCGTGTCCTCGGAAGTCATGGCCATCCTGTCCGTCTTCACCTCACTGGCCGACCTGAAGGAAAGATTGAACAACATCACGGTGTGCTACGACAAGCAGGGCAATCCCATCACCACCCGGGACCTGGAATGCGGCAACGCCATGACCGCCTGGATGCTGCCCTCCATCAACCCCACCCTCATGCAAACCGTGGAAAAGCAGCCTTGCTTCGTGCACGCCGGCCCCTTCGCCAACATCGCGGTGGGACAAAGCTCCATCGTCGCCGACCAGATCGGCCTCAAGCTCTTTGACTACCACGTCACCGAGTCCGGCTTCGGCGCCGATATCGGTTTTGAGAAGTTCTGGAATGTCAAGTGCCGCTTCAGTGGTCTCATTCCAAATGTTTCGGTGCTCACCACCACCGTGCGCGGCCTCAAGCACCACGGCGTCAAAGCCGGGGCGCTCCCTTGCCCCCCCGGCAAGCCCATCCCCAAACAATACTTCGAAGCCACCAAAGAGAACTTCAAATGGCTGGAAGATGGGGTGGAGAACATGGCGCACCACATCCGCACCATCAAAAAATCCGGCATCAAACCGGTGGTGTGCATCAATGCCTTCCATTACGATTCAGAGGAAGAGCATGCCCTGATCCGCCGGGTGGCCGAAGCCGAAGGCGCCCGCGTGGCAGTGTCTAAGCATTGGCAGTTCGGCGGCGAAGGCGCCCTGGAATTTACCGACGCAGTCATCGACGCCTGCCAAGAAAAGCCGGACTTCAAGTTCCTCTATCCCAAAGAAATGCCCCTGCGCCAGCGGGTGGAACTGATCGCCAAGGAAGTCTACGGCGCAGACGGCGTGGACTTCGCTCCTGAAGCCTTGGCCAAGGCCAAGCGGTTCGAAGCGGATCCCAAGTACAACGACTACGCCACCATGATGGTGAAAACCCATCTCAGCCTCTCCCATGATCCTACCAAGAAAGGCACCCCCAAGGGCTGGCGGCTCCCCGTCCGGGACTTCCTCATTTACAGCGGCGCCAAGTTCATCTGCCCGGTGTGCGGCGCCATCTCCCTCATGCCCGGCACCAGCTCCGACCCGGCCTTCCGCAAGGTGGACGTGGACACCAACACCAGCAAAGTCATCGGCCTGTTCTAATCCCTGCTTCTCTCTCTTCCAGGCCCCCCCCGGGGCCTGGAACCTTCTTCTCTCACCAGGCTCCCCGGCTCTTCCAGGCTCCGGGGAGCTTTATTGTTTACCGTTACTCCTTTAAGGTTAAATTCTCCCCCCAAATCTTAACTTTCCAAGATTTCCCAGTATTGTTCAAAAGAGCGGCCTCCCGGCGTATCCTGGTGACTCCTAATTTTGCCCCGGCTTGGTCGGTCGTTCACCCTCCAAAATCTCATGTCCAGCGCCGCGATCAAGCCCAATGCCCCCTCGCCCTTGCCTGCCACCCAAAATTCCTTCTCCTCAATCATTTTCCAGCTCGATGGCCAACAGGATGGTAAAATTCACAATGACAAAGACGTCGTCTCTGGCAGAGGCGGCCAAGGTCAGGGTGGGGATGCCTTATTTGCCCCCCACACCCCGCTCCATGTAATCAATCATCAACGGCACCACCGCCGCCGGAGAAATCGCGCCCCATATCGCCCCCAAAATTGCGGCTTCCAGCAGCGTGAGCCCAAGAAGATAGGGAGCGGGCATCACCACGCCGACAACTTCAAACCAGGCCGGTATGCAAGACATGAGTATGGCTGGACGGGCCGGGCGGTTCAAGGTGTCCCGCCGCAATTCAAACCCGGCCCGGAGCAGAACGACGATTAAGACGATCTTCCGGAAGTCGGCAGACACCGCCAACATTTCCGGCCTAAGCAGCCCCCACACATGGGAACCACCAGCAGCATGCCCACCAGACCCGCTAGTTTCAGCCGCCGAAACAGGTAATCCGCCGCCAGCACCACGATGATGATGATGGCCAGACTAAATGCCACGGAATTCCTACCGGTTAAAATACCCTACAAAAAAAACCGCCCCTGCCTACGCCCCAGCGTGACCAGGAGCCATCAGCGTGGCCGCCGCTCGGGCGGCCCTCACCGCCCCGGCGGACTACCTCGCCCGCTACAGGTTATCCCAGAAATAAATAATGGCCAAAGATTTTTCCAGAATTTGCTTGACTTTCATCTGGACTATAGTTATTTAAAA
>DYLF01000016.1 GCA_020722205.1 Desulfobacca acetoxidans | reverse complement strand
AAAACCACCAGTTCAATGGAACGGGAGCCGATATCCAGACTCCCCACCGTCTGGAGACTGCCCATCTTCCGGGAGGAATGGTAAATACCTGCCGCTTCCGATCTGTTCAAGCTCAAATTGCAGCTCTGACTGCTTCCTTGAGTTTGGCTGCGGTAATGCGCTGGCCCGTGATTTCCTCGATTTTCTGCCGGAACCGGTTGATCTCCGCCTTCCACAATCCCCGGTCGCTGGCCTGCTTCATCTGGGGAATTTCCATGACATACATGGGGACATAGTCCGCAAAGAGCTCATAAGTCTTCTTCTTGCCGTCGCAGGTAGTCTCCCCCACTACTAAATCGCACGACTCGAAAAAGGGACAGAGCCGGGACAGCTTGAAGCCCACAAAAGACTTGATCAGGGCGCAGGTATTGCGGGGCAAAAGCTTCTCCGCCGCCTCTTTGCCGACCTCCGCCCCGGCGCACAGACCCACGCAAATGGCGTCCGCCGCGATAATAAGCTCCTCCGGCACAAAGATACAGAAAGTGCCGATTATTTTTCGTCCCTGCCCCTTAGCCGTCTGAAGTTCCTGAATGCGCAGACCATGGACTTCCGACAGGACAAAATCCAGGTATTCCATCCCCTTCAGGCGACCTTCCTGGCTCAGATAGATGTCCCCGTAAAACTTCCCCAACACCTGGAGCAGACCTTCATGCGCGGTCAGGTCCAGATTGAGTCTTTCCCACAGCTCGTCGTAAGGGCCGGGCATAATAAGGGTCAGCGTATTATGGTCGGCCATTTTCCCGGCCGAACCTTAGGTGTGCATTGATAATTAGGCCGCCGCCACCTTCTGCTGCTCCGCCAGCCAAGCCTCCCTTTCCTGCCTCTTGACCGGATTGGGCCCCAACTTCATGGCCCGCTCCGTCATCTCTTGGGCAACTTGGGCAAACTTCGGCCCCTCGGAGGAGGATACCCAAAACATCTCCACCCGTTCGGGCTCCAAACCGATCTCGGCCAGAACCTTTTTCACCTTGGCCACCCGCTTGCGGGCTTGGATGTTGCCGCTTAGATAGTGACAATCCCCCTCGTGACAACCGGACACAAAAACGGCGTCCCAACCAGCCTCAAAGGCTTTAAGAATATGAAGGATATCCACCCGGCCGGTACAGGGCACCATCATGATCTTCACTGCCGGTGGATATTGTAAGCGCATGGCGCCGGCCAAATCCGCGCCGGTATAGGAACACCAGCGGCAACAAATACCTAACACCTCAGGATAATACTCTATGCTCATCCGTTCTCCTTTCCATGCGACCACCGGAAAAGCTGCAGGGAAAATTCCCCTGCTCTGGAAAGTACAAACTAGAAAGGTCCGTTACTTTCCATGCTCTTCGGGTAATGGGAAGGCCCCTCCGGGCCTGCCTTTCAGGTTGGTTTGCCCACACCACTATCAAATAAACCCTTCCGGTTGCAGTATAACTGCCACCCTGGAGGTAAAACAACCGTCCCTGGTGGTGACCATGCCCTCTCCATTTGGGACTAGTTACGTGCTCAGACCATTAGGTTGAGGCCGCGGCCCAATTATCAGGCCGGAGAGAAAAGAGGCGGGCTGGCTAAGAACCCGAGAAAGGATGGAGGTGAGACGAGGAAGAAACTACCTACACCTGATTACCACCCCCGGGGCCGCCATTCCACCCCCTCCCAGCCTGGGAGGGCGGCGAAAGAATTGCCAAGACCTCAGAAACCCCTGTGCCTCAGGCCCTCCTTGTTGTGGGCACAAAAGGCTGACACAACCGGCACCTCCCTTTGTGCAATTTGGAACATTATAAGTTGACTACTCTTTAGAATCAACTTTTTTTATCTCCTCTGAACGCCGTTTCCTCTCCCTCACCCTGCCAGCCCTTACCCCCCCACCCCTTCTGCCTTCACCTCTCCTCCTTCAATCCCCCGCCAAAATCCAACAAACTTGATCGCTGGGGAATCGTCCTTACCCCGTATCGGGAAAAACCAAAAGCTAAGGGATAGCCCCTAAGTTATGGAGAGAAATGAAAATAGGGATGGTCACCGAAAAAATTGCCTCACCGCCGCCACTACTATCTCCACTTGCGTGTCGGTCATCGTGTGGAACAGCGGCAAGGTAACCTCCCGGGCCGCTACTTCCTCAGTGTAAGGGAGGCGGTGATCAAACCCGGCGGGCCAGAGTTGTTGGTAATAGCCGAACCGGTGAACCGGCGGGTAATGGATGCTGGTCTGCACCCCATGGGCGGCCAAGTGCTGCATGAAGAGGTGACGGTCAACTTGAGGCGCCAAAATGATCGGAAAGAGGTGACAGGCGGAGTTGTCCAGCTCATTGAGAAAAGGCAGCGCCAGTGATGTGAGCCCCTCAAGTTCTTCACGATACCAACCGGTTATTTGACGCCGGCGGGCGTTAAACTGCTCCAGTTTGGACAATTGCACCAGCCCCAGGGCGGCCCGCATTTCATCCAGGCGGTAGTTGTATCCCTGGCTGACTACATCGTAAGTGAAGGCGTGGCCGCGATGACGGTCCCAAGTGAGGCTGGTCATGCCATGGGAGCGGGCCCAACGCAGCCGCTTTGCCCACTGCGGGTCATGAGTCACCACCATCCCGCCTTCACCGGTCGTGAGATTCTTATTGGCAAAAAAACTGAAACAGCCAAAATCTCCAAGGGCGCCCAGCTTCTTCCGCCCGGATGGGGACTCATAACCCCCCCCCGGGGCATGGGCGCAGTCCTCAATGATTCTCAGATTATTCCGGTGGGCCAAGGAAATCAGTTCATCCATCGGCGCCGGAAAACCGCCGTAATGGACGACCATGATGGCCCGGCTGCGCTCCGTGATCTTGGCGGCGACATCCGCCACTGACATATTCAAATTGCCGGGCCCTTGGATATCCACGAATACAGGCCGGGCCCCCGTATAGCAAACAGCGTTGGCGCTGGCCACAAAGGTCAGAGAGGGGCAGAGCACCTCATCGCCCGGCCCTAAATCAAGAGCCAAACAGGCCAGATGCAAGGCGGCGGTGCCATTGGCCGTGGCCAAGGCATAAGGCACCCCCACCAAAGTGGCGAATTCAGCCTCAAACTGCTCCACCATCGGCCCCTGGGAAAGCCATCCCGAACGGAGCACCCCACTGACCGCCTCGACCTCTTCAGACCCAAACCGCACATCTGCCAACGGTACCTGCCACGACAAGCTCAACACCTCTAAAGGATTAGATTCTCCAGGTTTTCGTTGTAAGCAAAGAGCTTACCACATCGTTATACTGCCAATCACGACGCGCTGTCCCCGGTTCAAGGCCCAGTAGCCATTATATATTATAAATTTCAGGCTTGTAACGCTCTCTATGGGCGGCGATAAAATCCACCGTGCGGCGCAAACCCTCCTCCAACGACACCCGGGGCTGCCAGCCCAACAGCTCCCGGGCCCGGCGATTGTCGCATTCCAAATGCCAGACCTCGCTCGCTGTCGGCCGCATCCTTTCCGCCACGCTGATGATTTCTTTGTCCACCCCCATCAACCGGAGAATGGTCTGGGCCAGCTCACCCATGCTGATGGCCTGACCGGTGCCCAGGTTGACCACCTTTCCACGCGCCTCCGGCGTCGCCGCCGCCCTGAGAAAACCAGCTGCGATGTCAGTCACATAGGTAAAATCCCGCCGCGGCGTAAGGCTTCCCAGCCGGATGGCATCTCCCCCTAGGGCCTGGGCAATGATGGTGGGAATGATAGCCCTGGCCGACTGGCGGGGCCCGAAAGTGTTAAACGGCCGCACCGTCACCACCGGCAAATCAAAAGATAGAAAGTAGCTCTCCACCAGTTTATCGGCCCCGATTTTGCTGGCCGCATAAGGCGATTGCCCGGTTAAGGGATGATCTTCGTCGATGGGAGTGTAGCGGGCGGTGCCGTAGGTCTCGCTGGTGGAAGTGTGCACCAAACATTCCACCCCATGCCATCGGACGGCCTCCAAAAGATTCACCACCCCGCCGCAGTTCACCGCGACAAACTGCGCCGGGGATTTATAGGAGTAAGGGATGGCAATCAGAGCCGCTAAATGGAAAATAATGGAACAGCCGGCCACCGCCCCGAAGGTCCCCATGGGATCCGTCAAATCGCCGGCGACAACTTCGATTCGGCTTTTCACCTCCGGCGGCAACAGCTCCAATAGCCCCCAGTCGTTCCGGGAGTTGTAACGCACCAGGGCCCTCACCCTGGCCCCTGAGCTGACCAGGGCCTCCACCAGATGACTGCCGATAAAGCCGCCGGCCCCGGTTACCAACACCTGCCGGTTGTGCCAGTCCATGCCAAAAGCCCCAAGTCCAGAGACCCGCCAGATTTTACAAGCTCAAACGCCACAAGTTAGGGCCCACCGCCAATAATTTCTCCCCCGCCTGCCACCTCAGGTCAATCCTCAGGAAAAAAGCAGAGTTCTTTCTTGAGGCGGTCAAAATCTGCCGCCGCTTGGGCATAGTCTTCATGACGGCCGATATCCAGCCAGTAGCCGGGGAAAAGATAGTAGTTTACCGGCTGGCCGGCCTTGAGAAACAGCTTCACTAAGTCAGGAAAATCCAAATAACCTTGGCCTCGGATAAAGTCCAAACTCTCTGGTTCAAAGACATAAATACCCATGCTTACCAGATACCGGCGGGTGGGCTTCTCAATGTAATCTCGGATGCGCCCGCCGCCGTCTTTCACTATCACCCCTAAATCTATCTTTAGCGGGCGTTCAAAGGCGCTGATGGTGGCAATACCCCCCTGGCGACGGTGATAGCGCACGAGTTGGTGATAATCGATGTTGCTTAAAACATCAGCGTTAATGACCAGAAAGGTTTCGGTCAGCCCCGCAATTAAAGCCAAAGGGCCGGCAGTCCCCAACGGCTCCGCTTCATAAGAATAATCAATCTCCACTCCCCAACGGTGGCCGTCTTGAAAATAGGCCCGGATGAGTTCCGAGAGGTAGCCCACCGCCAATGTAATGCGCCGGAAGCCTTGGGCTTTTAATTGCCTGATGACAATTTCCATGACTGGCCTGCCCCCAAGGGGTACCAATGGCTTGGGAATGACCTCGGTGAGCGGAGCCAACCGCACGCCTTTCCCGCCGGCTAAAATAACCACCCGCATCTCAATCCTCCCGGATCATCCACCTTCATTCTGTTCTCCTTCACAAAATGCACCTCTTCTCCTGACCCCATGGGGGAGAGGAATTAAGATGACACCGGATGGGAATTATATATTCTTAAACCTCCTGCCCTGGCAACCTTTTTCAGCCCACAGTGCAGTACCGCCGAGAGCATTAACACTGCCGGCAGACCTCGCCCGTCATAATGACTACTGATTACTGCTCATTTAGTGAAGCTGACGGTTCGCAGGTAGAGTAAACTCAGTGATTTGCTGGGGCAAAAAGCATTTGAGGGATATGCCGTAGTTCTCGCAGAAAGTTTGCAAACGGTACATCTGACTCGATGACAGGTTGCGTTCAGCAATAAAAATCTCTTGAATATTGTAGAGTTGGGTGAGGATTTCCAGATGGTGATGGTCTCCCAGGACTTTCAGACCATCAATCCGGCGATGGCGCAGCTTGGGGTCTTCATCGATAAAACCCAAGACTTGATAACAGGGGTTCTGGCTGGACTTCAAAAAGTTCAGGCACCAGAGGCCCTCCTCTCCGGCCCCCCAGATGAGAGTGCGTCGGGGCTCCTCATGGGCTGCGTCGGCAATTTTCCGGTAGTAGAGTTTCTGATATCTCGCCTTCAAAAAACCTCGGTAGCCTACCAACAGAACGCTGAGGCAAAGCCAGTCAACAACAAAGACACTGCGGGCATAAGTGCCGATATAAGTCAGGCCGCCTAAATAAGACAAGCTGATCAAGATGCCGCTGCCCATACTGACCCCTTGAAAAACTATTCTCAGATCACGTATCCGCAGATGACGAATCAGGGTATGATAACAGCCCAGGTAAAAGAGCAGGGGAATCCGGGTAAGAACCGTCAGCGGTAGTATCCACCAAAAAGCCCGGCTGGTTTCATCCGGCATGAAACCTTCAAAGCGAATGAGATGCGCCAGTGTAAAAGAGAACAAGCAGCCGACGATGTCTGCCACCAGCATGAACAACTGCGACAGATTGTCTGTAAGATGTTGACGGCTCAACGTTCCACTGACAGTCACCCATAACCCCCAAAAGAGATATTTGATGGACTTTAAAAAGGACTTGTCCTCAATATACTTGAGGTCCAAGGGCAATTTCCGGGGGAGGATTTCCTGGAGGTAGTATTTTTCCGGATTCACCCCTTCCGGGTAAAGCTCCTCCTCATTGCGCCCCAGAATCTGATTGGGCCCCACCAAACCCGGTTTGACGGAAAATATTCTCTGAGCCTCAGGGGGATAGGCGGCGGCCAACCGCGGCACCTCCGGCCGAGGACCAACCAGGGTCATCTCTCCCCGCAGGATATTAATGAACTGGGGAAACTCATTGAGCTTCAATCGCCGCAAAAACCTGCCAAAATCCGTCACCCGCGGATCGCCCTGAGGACAGACCACCGTCCCTATAGGCTTGTCGGTCTCATACATGGTGCGGAATTTGTACATTTTAAAAACCTTGCCGTCCTTACCCACCCGTTCCCCCCGATAAAATATCGGTCCGGGAGAATCCAGTTTGATGAGCAAGGCAATAACCGGCAACATAATCAACAGCAGCACACAACCGATGAGAGCCACGATTATGTCAAATAGTCTGACAAGCATGGAATCTGTAACTATGGTAACAAAAGCTGTTTTATTAGAAGTTGCCAGCAGCTATGAGGTCGGTTCCCCTGATGGCTTAATAATTATAGCCTCGGGCACGAAAACTGAACTGCTAATCTCGGCATGATGATATTTATCCCTATTCATAGAATGGAAATTATGAAACATCAAACTTAAAAGGTCAAGCCCAAATTTCCCCTCCCGGCACTTGCGCTAAACGCTGCCAAAATCACCTTCCCGGGCAGATGCTCTTTCAACTGCGCAGAATTTTCGCCCTTATTCCCGATCCCGACGGCTTAAAAGATCGGGTCGCAGATAGCGCCGCCAGCTGCCAGGCCATAATGGCCGCTCCTTCACCATGCACCACCAGAAATAAGGGGTGGCCGCCAGAAAAAGAAGATTGGCCAGCCAAGGGGCCAAGGCCGGCGGGATGCTGGCCGTCACCGCCAGACGCCAGGAGGCAGTGAAAACTACATAATAGACGAGAAAAAGTAACAATCCCACGATCAGCCCAAAAGGCCGGCCCCGGGGCCCACTGCTTAAACCCAAAGGCACGGCCAGCAGACACAAAAGCAAGGCCCCGACGGGCAGGGAAAACCGCTGGCTCAATTCCACCACCAGCCGGTTGTAAGGCTCTGACCCCGGCGCTGCCCCCCCTAACGCCGCCCACAAATCCCCCAACGACATTTCCCCCTCCGACTTCCCCCCCTTCACCGCCAAACTATAAACTTCCAGAGGAAGCTGGTAAGTTTTAAATTCAATGGTATGCCAGCGGTCAGGCTCCCGCCCCCATCTGATTATCCAGCCATCCGACAGAGTCAGCAGCACGGTTTCGCGCCCTGGGTCGAACTCCACCCGGCCCTTCTCAGCATAGACGCTCAGCGGATGGTCCAACTCCCGAAAATCATGAATAAAAACGCCCTTTAAGGAACCAGCCGGTGAGGTTACCTGGTTCACATACATGGTCAGACCATCAAAATCGGTATTGAAGGTCTGCTCCTTGATGCCCAAATCAGCCCGGTGGGTGAGTACTGCCGTGAGCAGTCCCCGGGTGGCCTTCTGCCCCTGCGGACTGATATATACCGTCAACAGACCCGTCACCAAAGTTACCCCCACCGCAAATAACACCAGGGGACGCACCAGTTGCCCAAAACTTAGACCCGCCGTTTTCAGGGCAACCACTTCATAATCCGCCGACAGGCGTAGCAAGGCCAGAATAATCCCCACCGTGGCCGCCATCGGGACGGTAAAGACCAAAAGGTAGGGCAGCAGAAACAGACAGGCCTTTAGAATCTCCATTAACCCGATGCCCTTGCCCACCACCATCTGCGTCAGACGCATCAGACGCCCGGAAAACACCAGGGAGGTAAAGGCCAGCAGGCTGACGGCAAAGGGTGGCAGGATTTCCCTTAACAGATAACGTTCAATAATGGCGGGCATGCAAAGTCTGAAAGCTCAAGGTTAAAGACAAAGATGAACCAAACCAATTGTCAGCATGGCGGTTATTTTCCTCGATAACACAGCAGAAGACAATCTTTATAACGGCCCACTGCCTGAAAATCTCCGGGTAGCCATTGATACAGGGAACTCATGGCTTTCTCCTTCACAAAAAAGAAAACCAGACCCCGGGAGGCGGCAAACGCCGCCATCTCCTGCGGTTCTGCAAAAAAAAGACCACTGCTCGGTGCCAGCCGCCGGCCGAAGTCCAGCTCGCTTTTGCAGGCGAGGAGATGAAAAACCTGCCGGCTGTAGAAAGACAGCCCCTGAGAATATAATCTTACCCCTACCAGGGCGGCTTCCGGTTGCCAGTGAGCAGTCAACTTGGCGGCCAACTCCCGGGGAGAACGCTGGGCACTGATCTTCTCGATGCCGCTGGGCAACAGGGTGCAAAAGAGGAGAGCGCCGGCGAAAAGCACCACCGGACGTTTAAAGGTCAGCGCCAGGGTGGGGAAAAGGGCCAAGACCAGCAGCCCCCAAAAAATCTCGGTGGACAGAGTAACTGCCTTCTCCACCAAGGGCTGGAGAGTTGCCGGCGGCCGCAAAAACAGCAGCAACAGCAGCCACCACCACCCCCCCCACAGGGCCAGGCTGTACCAAAACCCGCGGCAGTACCTCCGGTCCTCACCTTGATCCTGAGGCTGGGGCAGACTGTCGCCCACCAGCAGGGCCAAAGGGAAGAGGGCCGGCAGGATATAAGGCACCAGCTTGCCTCTGGACAGGGAAAAAAAAAGGATCACAGTCCCGGCCCAGACGGCCAGAAAGAGATGATCTGGACGGGCGGCCGGCTTGAGGCGGATCAACATCCACGGCAACAAACCGCTCCACGGGAGCATCAGGCCAAGCAGAACAGGCCCAAAAAAATACCACGGCTGGTGATGGTGGATGCTCGCCGTCAGAAAACGCCCCACATGCTGATCCCACAGAAAAAAACCAAGGAATTCCGGATAGCGCCGGCTCACATAAAGAAACCACGGCAGGGTGACTCCGGCCAGAATCACCAGTCCCAGGACCTGATAAAAAGAAAGCCCAAACGGGTGCTTCCTCAGCCACGCCCAGATGCCCCAAATGAGCCCGGCCAACACCAGGGCCACCGGTCCTTTGGTGAGCACCGCCAGCCCCAGAGCCAGGTAAGCCCAGGGCCACAGACCCCGCTGTCCCCGACTCAGGGCCAGGTAGCCCAGTCCTATCGCCAAATTCAAAAACAGGGCCAGAGTCATATCCAATGTGAGAATCCGACCCAGAATCACATACCCCCCACAGGTGGCCAGGATCAAAGCTCCCCGCCAGGCCGGCACCGGCCCCCAGAGGGCTCGCCCGAAAAAGTACGCCCACAGGATACCGGCCAAGCCACTTAGAGCCGGGATAAGACGCGCTGCCCCCTCAGTCAGGCCGAAGCCCGCCATACTAAGGGCCGTGAGCCAGTAAACCAGAGGCGGCTTCTCCAAGTAAGGCAGCAGATTGAGGTGAGGAATGAACCAGTTCTTCCCCACCAGCATCTCCCGGGCAATCTCGGCGTAGCGGCCTTCATCCGGATCCATCAGACCCGGGACACCCAAGCCCCGGCACAACAGCCCTACCCCCACCAAAGTCAACATGAGCAGGGGCCCCCACTCCACATAAAAAGATGCCGGGGCGGAGGCATTCGGGGTTCGCCGCCGAAAAAGGGTGGTCCTCATTTCCTGAAGCTTAATTGATTTCCTGCTAGCCGGTTAGCTCGCGGCCCAAGGCCCGAAACCGGCGGCAAGCCGAATGGCCGGATTTTTTCAGCCTGCTCTTCAGAAAAGGCGCTGTTGTCGCACCCGGCCGGGCAGTTGCAGCCTCTCATGTTCCAACAGACGGCCATCCGGCAGGATATGAACCACCCTGCCTCCCCGGGCTTCCAGTTCCGGGGCCAAAATCGTCCCCCGGTGGCACCGGGCCGGATCTCCCTCACTGCACAGCAGGCAGACCCTCCCCTGCTGGGCTTCCGCCAAAACCAGGTTCAGACCTTCCCGGAAACCGGGCCGGGACTTCAGCCAAGCTGCATCCAAAGAGCCGTCGCTGAAATACGCTGCCAGTTCCTGGAGTCTCCCCCCCAGTTCCTCCCCGCCAAACAGGTAGCGCACCCCCTCGGTAGCCAGCCACGCAGCCAGGGCGCGGCGGTTGAAGTGGGGGGCATGGCGGCTGACTGGCCAGCGTCGGACGTCAATAACCGTCTGAATCCCATGTTCCCTGAGTAAATCCAGAAAGCGTTCGCGGGTCTGATTGCTGTGGCCGATGGTATAGATAACCGGGTTCATCTCAGCCGAAGATTTTTGGCCCCCAAGGCCCCCCGTTTTCTGTTTTCCCGTGACCGGTCAGGTAGCAGTGGGAGACCTCATGGCCCGGCCTCGGAACCCTCCTGGCCGGCGATCATAAGAAACGGCCTGACCTGCTCCACCTTTTTGGGACCCAAACCGGGGACCTTCTCCAGGTCGGCAATGCTTCGGAAAGGCCCATGGCTATGGCGGTAGGTCACCACCCGCTCCGCCAGTACCGGGCCTATGCCGGGCAGGGCGGCCAGGTCCTCCCGGCTGGCCTGGTTCAGGTCTAAGGCCAACCCCAGGGTTAGGAGCTGGGGAGCGGCCATCCGACTCAGGCGCTGACCCCCGCCGGTCGTGAACGCCACCCGGCTGCCGGAGACGATTCTCCCGCTCTCCGCCGGAGGTGGCGGTAAAGCCCCGGCCTGGCGCCACACTTCCGCCAAAGTGGGCCGATGGTTGAATATATAGACTCCAGGACGCGCCAGCTCACCGGCTGCTTCCACCAACACCGGTGCCGGGCTGGGACCGGGAATCACCTCCGGCGACCGGCCCCAGCCGGCCCGCCCACCCTGCAGAAAAAGCAGGGCCAGCCCCAAAAGGAGCATGACCCCTTGCTGTCCGCCATTGAAGTAAGGCATCTCGGTAAGGCCTGCCGGCTGCTTAGGTCTGACACGCCTGGCTTGACCAGACAAAACCAGGCTCACCGCTCTCGGCTTAAGTCTGCCGCTGCTCGTCCTTGAAAAGCTTGTAGTTGACGCTGTCCACCAGGGCCTGCCAAGAGGCGTCAATTATGTCCGTCGCCACCCCCATGGTGTTCCACCAGGCCCTGGCGTCCCGGGAGACAATAGATACCCGCACTTTGGCCCCGGTACCCCGCATGCCGGGCAGCACCCGCACCTTGTAGTCCTCCAGCATGACTTCGGTGAGACGGGGATAGAAGCGCACCAGGGCCTTGAGCAGGGCATTGTAAAGGGCGTCCACCGGGCCGTTGCCGAAGGCCGCGGTATGCACTTCATGCAGCCCCACCCGCACCCGGATGGTGGCTTCCGGCACCGGCGGCTCGACGCTGCCCACCTTCTGGTCTATCACCCGGTAGGATTGGAGTTGGAAGTATTCCTTATACTGCCCCAACGCCGCCCGCAACAACAATTCCAGAGAGGCCTCCGCCTCCTCGAACTGGTAGCCTTGGGCTTCCAGCTCTTTGATCTTCTCCAAAATGGTCTTGACCTTGCTGTCAAAGGGAGGCAGAGAGAGTCCCTGGTCATCCAATTTCAGCACCCCTCGGAGTTGATCCAAGGCCGCCTGCACGTCGGTGTCATGGTTGGCCAGGTCTAAACCCAACTCCTGGGCCTTGAGCAAAATATTGCCCCGCCCGGAAAGGTCCGATACCGGAATAGCCCGCACATTGCCTACTTTTTCCGGGTCGATGTGCTCATAAGCCTTGGGGTTTTTCTTCACCGCGGCGGCATGCACCCCGCCCTTGTGCGCAAAAGCGCTCTTGCCTACATAGGGCTGATAACGGTTAGGGCGGATGTTGGCCACCTCGAAGACAAAACGGGACACCTCCGTCAGGCGTCTCAGGTTGGCCTCCGGCAGACACGCCAACCCCATCTTCAATTGCAGATTGGGAATAATGGAACACAAGTTGGCGTTGCCGCAGCGCTCCCCCACGCCGTTGATGGTCCCTTGCACCTGATCGCAGCCCAAGGCCACCGCCGCCAGAGAATTGGCCACGGCCAGCTCCGAGTCGTTATGGGCGTGTATCCCCAACGCCGCCTGGGGCAAATGCCTGCGCACCGCCTTGATAATGTCAATCAACTCGGCGGTCAAAGTCCCCCCATTGGTGTCGCAGAGCACCAGGCAGTCAGCTCCGCCGGCCACCGCCGCCTCCAGGGTCTTCAGGGCATAGTCCCGGTCTTCCTTGAAACCGTCAAAGAAATGTTCCGCGTCATAGAAAAGCTCCTGCACCCGGGGTTTGAGATAGGCCAGGGAGTCGCTGATCAGCTCCAGGTTGCGCTCCGGCGTAGTCTGCAAGATTTCCCGCACCTGGAACAAAGAGGATTTACCGAAGATGGTGACCACTGGCGCCAAACTGATGAGTAACTCCTGCATATTGGAGTCCGCGTCCGGCGGCCGGTCCTTGTGATGGGTGCTGCCGAAAGCGGTGATGCGGCTCTGACCAAAGTCATAGTTCCGCACCTCCAGGAAGAACTCTTTGTCTTTGGGGTTGGACCCCGGCCAGCCCCCCTCGATATAGTGCACCCCCAACTCCGCCAATTTCTGGGCCACCCTGATCTTGTCCGCCAAAGACAGTGTAAATTCCTCCGCCTGGGCGCCGTCCCGCAAGGTGGTGTCGTAAATCTTCACCTGCCGCATGACCTTCACCTCTGACCAGTAATTCCCTCTCCCTTGAGGGTGAGGGTGAGGGTGATAGTTAATCTATCTTTGGCTCGCCTTAATAACTTCTGGGTGATAAGTGGTTTCAGCCGGTAAATCCGAATGGTCAATCCCTGCACCCAGAACCAAAACCCTTACGGCCGCCGTGGCGGCGGGCTCTCCAACCCGAAGGCGTCGTGCAGGGTGCGCACCGCCAGCTCCGTATACTTGTCTTCAATAACACAGGAAATCTTGATTTCAGAGGTGCTGATCATCATGATATTGATACCCTGGGAGGCCAAAGCCGCGAACATGCGGGAGGCCACCCCGGCATTGTTGCGCATGCCCACCCCCACAATCGAGACCTTGGCAATGTTTTCGTCGCTCAGAACCCGCTCCGCTCCGATCTCCCGCGCCGTCGCCTTCACCAGTTCCAGGGTCTTGGCCAAATCACCTTTGGGCACGGTGAAGGTCAGGTCCGTAAAGCCGTCAACACTGGTGTTCTGAATGATCAAGTCCACCACAATGTTGGCCCGGGCCACCGGCTCAAAAAAGCGGGCAGCAATGCCGGGCCGGTCCGGTACCCGGGTGATGCTTACCCGGGCTTCATTCCGGCTGTAGGCTACGCCGGACACCGGAATAGCTTCCATTTCTGCATCCTCCTTACAGACTAAGGTGCCAGGATGATTGCTGAAACTGGAGCGCACCCGGAGTGGCACCCGATAACGTTTGGCAAATCCCACCGCCCGAATTTCCAACACCTTGGCCCCTAAAGAGGCCATCTCCAGCATTTCGTCATAGGAAATGCGCGCTAGCCGCCGAGCTTTGGGATAAATCCGCGGATCGGTGGTATAAATCCCGTCCACATCCGTGTAAATCTCGCATAACTCAGCTTTCAGAGCCGCCGCCACCGCCACCGCCGTGGTGTCCGAACCGCCTCGCCCCAGAGTGGTAATGTCACCCACTTCATCCACCCCCTGAAAACCAGCCACCGTGACGATCCGCCCTTTCTTCAGCTCCTCCCGGATGCGGGTGGTGTCGATGCCGATAATACGCGCCCGCCCGTAAGCCCGATCCGTGTAAATGCGGGCCTGGTGGCTTAACAGCGACGTGGCCGACAACCCCTGAGACTTGAGAAACATGCTGAACAGGGACACGGTCACCTGTTCCCCCGTGGCCAAGAGCACGTCCAGCTCGCGCGGATCGGGATCATCCGCCAGCTCCTTGGCCAGCGCCAGCAGACGGTCCGTTTCCCCCGCCATGGCTGACAGCACCACCACCATCTTATTGCCCTCCCGCCATCCTTTCGCCACCCGGTTGGCCACATTGGCGATCCGGTCCGGATTGGCCACGGAGGTCCCCCCGTACTTCTGGACAATCAACGCCATTTTCCGAAAACTCCGCTATTTTATAAAATATTTATTATATCCGGCGGTTTAAAAAAAGAAAGATCCCCGGTGTGAACTTTCTTGACAGGAAGGCGAGGAAGGTCTTATTTCGGTTTCGGTTTTAGTTCTCGGTTCTGGGTGAGAATTCTTGCCGGCAGCCCAAACCCATCTTAAGGTCTTTGGATTTAAACCGGTTATCGCTTATTGCCCATCAGCCTCTCTGATTTTTCCCTCCCGCACCAAACGCTCCACCTCCCACTGCGGTTGGAAAAACTGCAGACCCAGCCAATAGCGCCCCGGTGCCGCCAGCAACGGCAGCATCCAGATTATCCGCCCAGCCAATTGGCTCTCCTTATCTTGACCGGGAAGCATCACCGAGAATTTCACCGGGTTCTGGGGCGCCAAAGGCTGGGAGGTCTCCAACCGGGCCCCTAGGGAAGAGATATCCACCACCAGAGCTCCTGGACTGGGTCGGCCGTTAATCTCTCTTACCTCCAGACGCACCGGATAACGTTTCACCCGACGCGGTGTTCGCCTGATCATCATAGCTGGCTGCCACCAAAATGGCTGTCGCCATTCTCATCGGCCCGCCTCGTGGTTAACTTGACCTCTCAAAGGTGTATTTTTCCATTGACGCTGGTGATTTTTTGATGGTATTAATGGGCATATGGGAAAAAAATCACAAAGAAGGAGATTCCTAACATGGCGGCAAAATTAATCAAGGGCGCCGAAGTGGCCGCTCAGATACGCGCTGAATTGAAGGCCGAGGTGGATGAATTAAAAGCCAAACACAATCTCCCCCCCGGCCTGGTCACCATCCTGGTGGGGGAGAACCCCGCCTCCGTCAGTTATGTCACCGCCAAACAGAAGACCTCTCACGAGCTGGGCTTTTATTCCATCCAGGACAATCAACCCGAGGACATTCGCGAAGAGCGCCTGTTGGCCCTTATCGACAAGTACAACCAAGACCCCCAGATCCATGGCATCCTGGTGCAACTGCCTCTCCCCAAACATATTGACAGCCAAAAAGTCCTCTATGCCATCGATCCCAACAAGGACGTGGACGCCTTCCATCCGGTGAACGTCGGCCGCATCCTGATCGGCAACTATGCCTTCCTGCCCTGCACCCCCGCAGGTTGCCAAGAACTCATCGTCCGGGCCTATGGCGACCCCAAAGGCAAAGAGGTAGTGGTAGTGGGCCGGTCTAATATCGTCGGCAAACCCATGGTGGCGATCATGCTGCAAAAACGGGCCGGGGCCAACGCCACCGTCACCTGTGTCCACACCGGCACCCCCAAAGATAAAATCATTGAACATTGCCGCCGGGCTGATATCCTCATCGTCGCCGCCGGGGTGCCGAAATATATTCAGGGTGACTGGGTGAGAGAAGGCGCCTGTGTCATCGATGTGGGCGTCAACCGCATCGGCATCAGCGAAAAAACCGGCAAGGCCATCCTCTGCGGGGATGTGGATTTTGACGCCGTCTCGGAGAGGGCCTCCTATATCACCCCGGTGCCGGGTGGGGTCGGCCCCATGACCATCACCATGCTCATGAAAAACTCCGTCATGGCTGCCAAGGTGGCCGCCGGCCTGGTTAAGATTTAAGGTAGGTTGAATCCGCAGCAAGGCGTTCGGCAGCCCAAGCTGCCGAACGTCCCCTCAGCCGGCACTTGATGCGCCAACCCGCAAAAGAAGTACCGGCTGGAAGGAAATTGGCCCCTCGCCCAGTTAGGGTAAGACTCAAAGTCTGTCGCCGCCGGCCTACAACAAAGTGACCGGCAGCACCCCGCTGCCGAACTTGTTCCCCAAAATCAACTCGTAGCCCAGTTGGTCCTTCTGAGAACGGGGCAAGACTACCTGAGCCAACACCTGCTCCCCGGATTTGATCACCAACCACCCCCCGCCATCCTCACTGTGCCCTATAACCAGAACCCCGGAAGGCATCCGGTTTCTGACCTCCTCCAGCGCTGCCATCTGATTCATGCCTGCTTCCTCCACAGCTCTCCTCTCCCTGCCGCGGCCGTCACGCCGGCGTCTGCCCCATTGCGCCCACCGACCAACGCGGCGGCCCAACAGCACCCGGTGCTGGCACCTAACGGCCTCTAAGGCACTCTTTCCAAACGGCCTTTGATCTTGCGCACCAACATCACCACCAACAGAATCACCGCGCTGATCCAACAGATGCGCCAAATCCACCCCAGAAGAGAAGTTATCATGCCCCCATACCTCCCTCTCATCTCTAAACTGCAAGAAAAGTACCAAAATCCCCTGTCAACCGGATAATATGCCGCCCTGTAGCCCATTATTATATCTTATTGATATTTATGGTTAATCCAAATACTTTCAAGTGCGTCCGCACTCTTCCTACCCTCCTCCCCACCTGCTGGGCAAAATCAGCGCCTCTCCACTACCGGGACAGGCGGCAGTCCTGTCCCGGCAACTGACCGCCTCCTTGTCCACCAGAAGCCTTAGCCGGCGCATCACTCAGACTAGGCGGGTAAACCTGATCACTTGCCCTCATCCCGCCTCACCGCCTTCTCCCGCTGCCCTTGGCAGGAAAGTTTATTTCTTGAAACATTTATTGGACATTTTGTTCATAACCTTGAACAACCGGCTCTTCCTGGTGCCCCTGGCCAAATCGCCGGATCACCTTGATTTTGCTCGTTATCCCTAGCACCAAAAAGATAATGGCCGCCAATTCGCCGGCCAGCAGAAACCAAAAGAAGCCCGTGGTCAGCATCTTTCTCCCTCCTTTCTGATTTATTCTTCTGCAAGAGGGATACCAGCCGCCAGGAAAACACATCAAATTTTTATGCGGGTTTTTCCTAGACCAGCGGGGGGAAATTTCTGGTAATTTGACCGCTTTTCTCCACCACCGCCCAAAGGCGGGGAAAGGCCCGGCTGCGGGCCGCCCGGCGCCGGTGAAAACCGGCCAAAGACCAGCACGTCTTCCTGCCGGGCCGGGCTTCGCTCAGGCGGGCTGCGGCTTGCCGGCGCAGGCTGGGGGGAAGTTCCGGGTTCAGGCTTCGCCCGCCGACGTCAAGGAAGGCAGGCCTGCCCCAGACGGCAGCTCCTTGATATGTAAGTCCATCTGCGGGTAAGGAAATTCGATCCCTCGGGCTTGAAAGATCTCAAAAATGGCGCTGTTCAACTCGTGGGTGGCCGGGATGCGGTCGCTGGGGCTGTGCAGGTAGACCCAGATGTTGAAGTTTAAGGAACTGTCCCCATAGGCCTCAAAGAAAATCTGGGGCGGCGGTTCGGGCGCCACCCGGGGGTTGGCCCGGCAGACCTCATCCAGGATTCTGGTTACCTGACGCACATCCGCACCATAGGACACCCCGACTTTGAGAGTGAGCCGGTTGAGGCCCGGGCCATAATGAGTCCAGTTGAGGATCTTATTGGAAACCAACTCGGAGTTGGGGATGATGATGACCGAGCGGTCAAAGGTCTGGAAAATGGTGCTGCGCACCCGGATCTCCTTAACCAGGCCCCACTGGCCGTCGATGACCAGCATGTCCCCCACCTTGATGGGCCGCTCAAACAAAAGGATAAGGCCGCTGATGAAGTTGTTCACGATATTTTGCAGGCCAAAGCCGATGCCTATCCCCAGGCCGCCGGCGATAATGGCCAAATCACCGAAGGAAACTCCGAGGTAGCCCAGCGCCGCGACGATGGCCACCGCCTGGATGAAATAATGCAGGATGCTGGAGAAGGTGTAGCGCAGACTCTCGTCCCAGCGGGCCCGGCGGTAAAAGCGCGCCGCCAGCCAGGTGCGCAGAAAGCCGGATAGCCAGCGTCCCACATAGAGGGTGAGGACCGCCAACCCCAGATTCGCCAGGCTTAGATGAAAGGGCCCCAACCGCGGACCCCAAGCGAGACCCTGAAAAAACCAGGCCAACGAACTGAGAGGAATACCCCAAAGATTCAAGCCGAAAAGCGTTACCCCGGCCACCAGCATGGTGACTGCCACCTTCATGAGGGCCAGGTAATAGTTCTTGAGGAGTTCCTCCTGTTTCCTGGCTCCCTTGGCGACCCGATCGCTCCGTTGCCGCAGGGCGTACTCCAATAAGGCCCGGGCGCTGTGCCACATCACCCAGAAAAGGACCACCACCACCCCCAGGAGAGTGGCGCCTGCGGCGATGGCGGCGGACAGGTAGTGGAACCCTAAAAGGCCGGTGATGACCGTCGCCCCCAGGACCATGAGCAGCACGATCCGCAGGGCCGCGTAGAACCCCCGCTCCCTGACCCAGGCCGGCCCGGGCAGCTCGGTTCGCAGGGCGTCAAAATATTGCCGGCGCAAGAGCCACAGGAGCCAGACCATAAAGCCCACCTGGAGGACCTCCCCCAGCATGTCCTGACTGGCGGCCTCCAGCCCCAGGCGCTTAAAGAGGCTGAGCCCGAAAACGCCGAACACCAGCACATAGACCAGCAAGAGCTTAAGGTGGCGGCGGTAGAAGCGGGCGGTGCGCTCATCCAGGGGGAGGATGCCACCCAGGTCCTGGCCGGCGAACATGCCCTGAACCAACCTCAGACCCAGGCGCAGCCCCACCCAGACCAGGACGCCGAGGAGCAGGAGTTTGCCCAACTGAGTCTGCCACCAGCCCAATGTCCAGACCGACAGAGCCAGCCAGGCCGCAAAACTGACCCCGAACAGGTGGCTGACGATGAGCTCCCCGGCGCTGAAGATCACCTTGCCGCCCAATGCCGCGCTTTCCCTCTGCCAGCGTTGCAGCCTGGGCAGGGCTGCGCGGCCCACCCGGGGGGCCGTCAGGGCTACCAGCAAAAACAGGGCCAACAGGCCCAGGACCGGGGCCCAGTTGGCTCTCAGGGTGGCCGCCGCTTTCTGGCGGAGCAGAGGGTCGGCGAGATAGCCCCTCAGCCGTTCCGGCATCGCCAGCAGGGACTTCCAGGTCTGCTTGACGTTCTGCCACAGGGACCAGGCGGTCTGGCGCTTCAGCAACTCTCCCTTCCAGCCCGCCTCCACGTAAATTTTGAGTTCAGCCGCGACCTCGCGGAGAACCTGGCGCTCCTGCGTCAGCACCCGCCTGACCTCATCCTGACCCGTGAGGAATTGGCCGGCCGCGGCTTGATACTGCTTGGCCAGCTGCTGATGCCGCTCCCAGGCCTGGCGAAATTTCGTCGCCTGCCAGGTCGAATGCCGGGAAGCCTTGAGGCGCTCCACCTGCTGCTGGAGGCCGGTGAAGGCCTTGGCGCGCTCGTCGGCTTCTTTGGCCAGTTGCTGCCGGTCTTCCTCCACCTCTTTGATCTGCGCCGCCACCCGGTCTTCCCGCTGGGAAAAGTCGGCCAGGGCTTCCTGGGCCGCCTTGAGCTGCAATTCCCCCACGGCCTGCAAGGCCTTGAGGTTGGCCACCTGGGTCCTGAGTTGTTGCAAACTTTCTTGGGCCTGTTTCAGCCGCAGTTGGGTAGCCTCGGCTTTAGACCTGACCGCGGCGATATCCTTTTCCAGGGTGGCGGCCCCTTCCGCCAGCACCTGGTCCAAAGATGGGGAGAGCGGAGTTTTGTCCTTCTGAGCCGCCGCTAAGGTCGTCCCCAGGCACCAGAAGACCATGAGGATAAAACCGCAAATCAACAAAAACCCTGGATTACGCTGGGTTATGCCAAGCAATCTGACATCCTCCTTCCCTGCCGGTCAGGAAAACAAACCTTTCAAGAACCTTACCCATCTCAGGCCCACTTGTCAAATGGGTCTGCCGGCCCCGACCGGAGGGATAGCAGCCGCCGGCAAAAACACTTTTATATTCTTAGGCGGATTTTTCCGAAACAATTGCGGGGAAATTTCTGGTAAGATATCAGCTATGGAATGTCGTTTTCATCCGACTAGGCCGGGATATGTGCAATGCCAGAAGATGGCATATTGGTACTGCCGGGAGTGTTTGGACGAGTGTCGGGCCTGCACTGATCCTTGTGAATACTGCAAGTACCGTCCCTCTTGTCTGATCTGGGAGCTGTGCCGCCGGGAAGCCCGCCGGCGCTGCCGGGAAAATTCGGCCTCGCCCTGATTACTCAGACCTTTTTCTCCCAGCGGAGCAGGTCGGTCACCGTTGCCAGGGTGCGCCCTTCCTTGATCTCCTCCCGGATGCGGTTTTCCTTTTCCAGGACGTCCATGGCCCGGTTGGCGTATTCCACCGCCTGGCGCTGGGGCAGCACCGTGACGCCGTCGTCATCGCCCAGGACCCAGTCTCCCGTTTCCACCCGGATGCCGCCCAGGCGGATGGGCACGCCGATTTCTCCGAAGCCACGCGGCTCCCCGGCGTTGGGCATGACCAAGCGGCTAAAGGCCGGAAATTTCAGTCTGATAATGTCGTAGGAATCCCTCACGGCGCCATCAATGACCACCCCGGCCAACCCCCGCTGCAAAGCCGAGTGGGTGGCCAGTTCCCCCCACAAAGCCGGTCCCACCCCCCCGGCGTCGATGACCAGGACATCACCTGGCTGGGCCACGTCAATGGCTTCCACCGGCTTGGCCCAATCCCCCGGATAGGTGCGCACCGTCAAGGCTCGGCCCGCCATGCGGATGCCGCTGAACAACGGCCGCAATCCCTCCAGGACCCCGCCCCGGTGCAGGGCGTCTGACAGATTGGCGGCGGACACCTGCTCCAACACCTGGCGAATCTGTTCTTCCCCTACTCGTTTAAACAAGGTGGTGGCCACCACCACCCCTTCGTCCAAAGCCCGACGCAACTCGCGGGTGGCTGCCGCCGGATCCTTGGCCTTGGTGATGGCCCCTCCCACAATGACGTAGCTCGCCCCGCTGGCCACCGCCTGGGCCGCCGTTTCGGAGTTGATGCCCCCGGCCACTCCCACCGGCACCTTGACCGCCTGGCTGACCGCGGCCAGCACCCCAAAGGGGTCTTTCCCCCGCATCTGGTCATCGATGGCCACGTGCACCGTGATATAATCCGCCCCCAACTCCTCCACTCGCTGGGCCCGACTCACCGGATCGGTCACCGCAATCAGATCCACCACTATCTTGGCCCCGTAGTTCTTCCCCGCCTGTATGCACTCCGCAATAGTGGCGTCGCTGGCCGCCCCTAAGACATCGATGATCTGGGCCCCCGCCTTGGCCGCCGACTCCACTTCTATCCGCCCCGCATCCATGATCTTCATGTCCGCCATGAGGGTCTTGTCCGGAAAGCGGCGCTTCAGTTCCCGCACCGCATCCAGCCCCTCGCTCTTGATGAGGGGAGTGCCCGCTTCCAGCCAGTCCACCCCCGCCGGCACCGCCAACTCGGCCACCCGGAGGGCCCGGTGCAAATCCACAAAGTCCAAGGCTAATTGTAAGATAGGCGCCATAATTGATCCGCTCTTTTGCTGACGGCAGTTGCCCTCTACTCCAGATCGGTGTGGCGGGAGAGCATCACCTGACGGTCCCGCCCCAACCGTTGTTGGTAAAAGAGAAGGACTACGGCTTCCAAAAAAAGAAAACAAGCCTGTTCAAAAAGGCTGCCCGGACACTGCACGGAGGCGGGTTCTTGACGCAGAGTGAGTTTGGTGGTGCCGGGCAGGTGAATGACCACCTGTGCCTCCCGACCAATGGTGGACTCAGGGGCGGCCGTCAGGGCCAAGGTGCGGGCCCCCACCACGTTCGCCCGCCGCAGAATCTCCCGGGGTTGGGCCGTCTCGCCCGACCCGGACATGACAATTAACAGATCCCCCGGCTGGATGCGTGGGGTGATGGTCTCCCCCACCACATAGACCGTCAGACCCAAATGCATCAGCCTCATGAGAAACCCCCGCAGAATGAAACCGGAGCGCCCCATGGCGCAACCGAAGATGCGCGGCGCCCGCTCGATCTCGGTCATCAGGGTCTTGGCCATCTCCGGAGTCAGCCGGGAAATTACCCCGGACAACTCCCCCAGCATCCGCTCCAAGGCCTCGGACAGGGTGACAACTTCAGGAGACTCTGAAAAAAAAGCCTCCCGGTTTTCCATCGGCAGGCACATTCCTTTCCTCCCTTCCGGTCTCGGTCCACACCGGCATGGATCCAAGCCAGCTGATAATTAGGGATATTTTAAAAATAAGTTAACACAAATTTTAACAAATGACCAACTTTCTTTCGCCGCTCGCTCAAATTTGTTTACTTCCCCCCGCGCCGCCCTTCCGGAGCGGCAGCAAAAAAATGATATACTAATTAAGACAGCGGTAATAATGTATTTATCAACCCTCTTTTTTGCCCCTGAGGAAAGGGCGTCACCGACTTTCCGGCTGAGGACCGACAGATGTTCTCCGACCACCGATTGGACCGTCAGCTCCGCATCCCCGGCTGGGACCAAGAGGTATTGTCACAAGCCCGCATCGGCGTGGTGGGGGACTATGATCTGCTGGCCTCCCTCTTTCTCTTGTCCGCCGCCGCTCTGGGCCTGAACCATCTGGTCCTGTTGGCCCCCCGTTTTGAACCCCGCCTGCTGGCGGCCGCCCGCCAACTGAACCCGGAAAACCGTTTCACCTGCCTGCATGGCTACTACACCCACCCGGCCCTGGACGGCCTGTTCCGGGACTGCCGACTCCTCGTGGACCTGAGCCGCTACGGGCTGGCCAACAAGCTCTTGCTCAACCAAGGCTTTATGGAACAACGTCCCGTCATCCGGGGCTTTTGTTATGAAGAGCACGGCCGCCAGGGTTTCAAGGTCTTCACCTATCTGCCGGGCCGCGAATGGCAGGATCTGGCGCAGTTGCTCGCTCCCGGCCACCTTCCCGGCGAGCACTTCGACGACGGGGTGCTGGACATCATTGTGGCCGGTTTTGCCCTGGAGGAAACCAAAAACCTCCTCCTGGGGGGGAAAGTCACCGAGGAACTCATCAAGGTTGAGAGAGAGGCCCTGCCGCCCCTCCCCCTTTCTCTCCCCATCCTGGTGGTGGGCGCCGGCGCCCTGGGCAATTTTGTAGGTCTGGGGCTGGCCTACGCCGGCTTCAGCAACCTCACCTTTATGGACCCGGATGTGGTGGAAGTGACCAATCTGAACCGGCAGGTCTTATTCTTCGACGCCGTGGGCGCCCCCAAGTCCGAGGCTCTGGCCCGCCGCCTTAAGGAATGGTTCGGGCTTAAAGCCCAGGCCCGAGTGGAGTATTTCCGGACCGGTACCGATGTCTCTCCTTATGAGGTCGTCTTTGACTGCGTGGACAATTTTGCCTCCCGCCTGGCCCTGAGCCAAACCTGTGAAGCTGCCGACACCATCCTGATCAGCGGCGGCACCGGCGTCAGCGCCGGCCAGGTCATTGTTTTTGACCCCTCCCGGGGCCGCCTCAGCCCGGCCCAAACCCTGGGTCTGGATGACATTCTGGCCCAGCGCCAAACCCTCCCCTCTGAACGCCAACGTGACCCTTGTCTCTACCAGCCCGACCCCTCGGTCATCATGACCAACCAGATCATCGCCGGTTTTATGGTGGACGCCTGGCGCCAGTTGCTGGCCGGCCGGGAGCCGGAAAACCTGTTTTACGACGCCGCCGGCGAGAAGAAGATCTGACCACCGGCCGGCAGGAAAGGCCGCCCCCCCAAGCAATCATCATTAGCCCGCCGCTTGAATAGTGACATTTGTCTCATATGTCACATGTGTTCTTTCCTCCCTCCTTTATCCGCTATATATAGCCGATAACCGGGCAACCCGGGGGCGCGGCCTTGACGCCCCCCGTTAAATTAGGAGAACCGCCGGCTTTGGCCCGGCTCACCTTGCCCGCAGACAGCAAAATCTTACAGGAGGAGCACGACATGAAGAAATTCTTAAAAACGCACGGCTTGGGCCACCAGCCGCAAGTTAACCCCCTGGCCGCCCTGGACCTGGAAAAGACCATTCAGGAGCAAATGGACAGGTTGACCAGGGTGCTCGGCACCCTGCCCCCGTCTCCACCGCCCTCTCCGGCCGCCGCCCCAAAGCCGCCGGCGCCTTTTCCCCAGGCCCTGGGGCGTCATCTCCTCACCCGCTTGACCCAGTTGGAGGCGGCCGCCCATCGCCTGGCCGCCCAGGCTGAAAAACAGGGCGATTACAAAAGCGCCCTCCGGGCCGTGCAGGTGAGCGTCAGGATTGTGACAGCCACCGTGAAACTGGCCTCCAAACACCCCCATCTGGCTGAAAACTGGCAGCCTCCGGCCGCGGACAGCCGCCCGGCGGCCGCCATGCCCGAGGCACAGCTCGGCGCCCCACCGGATGCCCCGACAAAGTCGGCGGCCCCGGCCACCCAGACGGCTCCCCCAGGTGCGGGCCAGGACCAATTCATCCGCCAGACATCGGCCCCGGACCTGGCCCGGCCCGAGCACCACACTGGCGCTCCTGACCGGGAGCTTGTCGGGGCTGTGCCAGTGGCCAACCACGCCCACCGCCCCGGGAGGTGAAATTTAGGGAACTGACTATAATTTTCGGCTGCCGGCCCCCGGCTCAATTGCGAATTTCGATCTGCTCAAGCTTCTCCCGGGTGGCAGGGGAATACCAGAGGTCCAGAAATTGCCGCCGGGACTCGGATTCCTGCTTCTGCCAGGCCTCCACCACCGGCTGGCGGAGCACTCTTTTCATGCCGGCAAAGGCCGCAGCATCTTTTTGGGCGAACTCTGCAGCCACCTGGTGGGCAGCGGCGATCAGCTCCGCCTCAGCCGCCACCTGGTCCACCAACCCCATCTCCCGGGCGGCTTCAGCGCTGTACATGGCGCCCCTGAAGAGGATGGCCTGCGCCGCCCTGTCCCCCACCCAATACGTCAGCATGGCCGCCATGCCGGCCAGCACCGGCACCCCCAAGGTGATTTCATTCAGGGAAATTTTGGCCTTGCCGCTGACCATCAGCCGGTAGTCACAGGTTATGGCCAGGGCGCACCCCCCGGCGATGGTGTGGCCGTTCAAAGCTGCCACCAGGGGCTTGGGATAGGTAAACATCATGGCATATAACTGGCAAAACTTCTTGATAAAAACGTCGAATTCGGCTTGGCTGTAGCCCAGCAAGCCCGGAATATCGAAGCCGAAAGAAAAAAACTTCCCGGCGCCGGTGACTACCACGGCCCGGACCTGGAGGTTGGTTTTCAGGTCGTCAAAAATGCCTTGAAGTTCGTCCACCATGGGCTCATTCAGGGCATTCACCTTGCCGTGCTGCAGGGTCACCTTAGCTATGCCTTGCTCCAGCGTTAAGTCCACAAAATTCATGTCGTCCTCCGGTTGTTCCATCCTGCTCTCCCTGGCTGATTTTCCCCTAGATTCTGCTTGCTAAAAAGAGATAGTTTTGGCAAGGTCTATAATAGATGATTATTGGTATTTTCTGTCCTGACCGTCGTTTTCATCCTGGCCTTTGTCAACCACCGGGGGATTGGCCGAAAATATGGAATGTTTCCCCAGACCCAACCGGCCAGGGGTAACGTGGAAAAAATCCGGCTCCCCCAGCGCCGCTCTGCCGCCGCCCACCGGCGCCGGTTCGGCTGTTATCTCTTCCAGCAGGATTTATAAAATAAATTAAGGTAATTTCAGAAACCGGAACCTACAATTCGGCCCCCATGCTTATCTCCGCCAGCCAGCCATATTTTTGCCCCTATCCCGGCTTCTTCTACAAGGCCTGGCTCTCCGATGTCCTGGTGCTCTTGGATACGGTGCAGTTTTCCCGGCGCACCACGTGGCTGTCCCGCAACCGCTTCAAGAACGACCAGGGGGAGCTGTGGCTCACCATTCCGGTGTGGAAGAAGGGCCTGGGTCTGCAGAACATCGACCAGGTGCGCATCTGCCCCGAGGGCCGCTGGCGCCGCAAGCACCTGGCATCCCTCAAGACCGCTTATGGCAAGGCGCCATATCTGAAGGACCACCTGAGCTTTCTGGAAGAGATGTTTTCCGCCCGATTTGAGCGGCTCCTGGACCTGAACCTGGCGGTGATCCGCTATCTCCTGGGATGTCTGGGGATTTCCACGAAGGTGATGCTGCTCTCAGAATTGGGAGTGACGGCCCGGGGCTGGCATCTCCTCCCCGAGATTTGTCGGGTTCTCCAGGCCGACGCTTTTTTGGCCCTCAGTCAGACTCGCAAGTACCTTAAGCCCGCCCTCTTTGCCGAGCAAGGGAGCAAGTTGGCCTTCTGCCGCTACCAGGCTCCGGTCTACCCCCAGCTCTGGGGGGAGTTTTTGGCCAATCTCTCCACCTTCGATCTCGTGTTCAATTGCGGTCCCCCGGCAAGAGAAATCATCGTGCAACAACAACCGCCGGGGGAGCATACCGAGACTGTCCGGCGGCGGTAACGCCCGGCCCCCGCCAGGGTGGCCAGCTTCAGGCGGTTGGCCCAAAAGACATATTCCGCTGCCAGGTTTGCAGGTCCGACCAATCCGGGCTAGATTTTCTTAAACACTACCCGACGGTTCTGGGCCCGGCCGGCTTCGGTGTCGTTGCTGGCTACGGGCAGCTCCAGGCCGTAGCCCTTGGGGTTCAGGCGGCTTTCCTCAATGCCGTGCTGCACCAAAAAATTCTTCACTGTTTCAGCCCGGGCCTGGGATAGTTTCAGATTATACTCGCGGCCGCCCAGGCTGCAGGTGTGCCCTTGAACTTCCACCTTCATCTCCGGCCGTGACTTCAGCACCTTGAGCACCTCCAGCAGCACCTTTTCCGAACCGGGCCTCAGAGTCGCCTTGTCAAAATCAAAATTGATGCCATAAATGGTCACCTCCCCTTTGGTCTCAAGTTCGTGCTGTATCTGAGCCGCCCCAAAGGTCAAGGTCTTTTTCAGGGGCTTTTCCTCTATGAGGTAGAGTTCGTAATTTCTGTCCCAGCCGTTGGGATTGACATGGGCCCACAAGGTGACACCATCGGGCAGATCAAGGGTAAACACCAATTCTTTGTCTTCGTCAAAAACGATCCGGCCGTTTTTTTCCAGAGCAGCCTGTTTGTAGTTTTCAATAATTTCCAGGGGGGAGATCTCCGCCTTGGTCTGATAAAAAAAATACCAGTATTCGCCCCGGACCTCTTTTTTCCCGCGCTCTTCTCCCACCCTTATGGGGAACGTATGGGCGTCAAACCTTTTATACTTGGCCTCCTCCTGCTTGCTAACCTCGGGCATGGGCTTGACGATGGGATGATTCGGCACGGTTTTTTGTGCCCACACCATGGCAGGGGGGGCAGTCAGAAGAAACGCCCATACCAGCGCCAGCCATCCTTTGAACCTGAACCTCATGAGTCCTCACCTCCTCAAAGTCTTGCTCCTGCTTTGTTGCTTTTATTAGCACAAGACGGTCTGGCTGGCAAGGAAGAGGGCAGGGTTCGCCCAAGGAGCAAAGGTTTAGCACACCACCTGATAATTTACGTTTTGCACCCCTGAAGTCGTGAAAAACAGGGGTTGTCGGTGGTCTGTGGGCGGGGGCCGGGTAAGGCCCAGAAGTCCAGGCCTTAGATTTCACCCCCTTTATTTGGGTCCCTTCGAGAATCGCTTTCTTTTGGGGGTGTGCGGCTGAGTATGCCGTACCTTAGGGGCCATCCTGCCACACCCGGTGGCAGGGCGATCATTTCTCAGATGACCATGGTCCACTTATTTTTGGTCGGGACGGGCGGATTTGAACCGCCGACCTCCTGCTCCCAAGGCAGGCGCGCTGACCAGGCTGCGCTACGCCCCGACTTCCAGCTGGTTCGCAGTTTTCGCTTCGGGGTTTGGGGGGCCGGCAATCAGGCCGGCGAGTATTTCTTTAATTTTCTTGAGGGCTTGTCCCCGGTGGCTGATGGCGTTTTTGACCTCCGGGGGCAGCTCCGCCATGGTGGCTTGGTGTTCGGGCAGCCAAAAGACCGGATCATAGCCGAAGCCGTGATGGCCCTGGGGCTTTGCGGCAATGAACCCGGCGCACTCACCTTTGGCCCGGAAGAGTCGGCCATCGGGCAGGGCTAAGGCGATTTCGCAGACAAAGCGGGCTTGGCGGGCCTCTGCCGGCACCCCGGCCATGGCCGCCAGGAGTTTTTGCCAGTTGTCCTCGTCCGTGGGCAGACGAGGGGCGGTTTCCGCCTGGGCGTAGCGGGCGGAGTGCACGCCGGGGCGTCCTCCCAGGGCCGCCACCTCGAGTCCTGAGTCGTCCGCCAGGGCCGGCCGGCCGGTGAGCCGGGCGACAGTCAGGGCCTTGGCTGCGGCGTTGTCGGCGAAGGTGGAGCCTTCCTCTGGGATCTCCGGCAGGTCCGGAAAATCCCGCAGGCTTAGGAGGCGAATCCTGAGGTCCTGAAGAAGGGCCGCCAGTTCTTTGACTTTGCCCGCATTGCGGGTGGCCATCACCACGGTAAAGTGAGCCACGGGGCCAGGGCCTCCTTTTGCCGGCCGGCAATTTCTCTGATCCCATGCAGGGCCATAGTCAGAAAGTCAGGGAACCAGGCGGCCGGGAAGGGGCCGGCTTCGCCGCTGAGCTGCACCTCCACCAGGTCGCCTTGGCCGGTGGCCACAAAGTTGGCGTCCACCTCGGCCTGGGAGTCTTCCTCATAGTCCAGGTCCAGAAGCAGTTGACCGTGCACACGTCCCAGGACGTCGCAGTCCAAGATAAGGGTGCGTTCCCCCAGGGCTGACAGATTGGTCACTGCCCGCAAGGAGCGGCCGATGAGGCGCTGGATTTCCTGGGAGCGCCCTTTCAGGCCCTGAAGCCGCTCCCGCTGCTGGCGGGTGTGGGTGGCCCGGGGGAGCATACTGTATTCAGCGGTTACCCAGCCGGCGCCGCTGCCTTGCCGGAAGACCGGTACCTGGGGCAGGAGGGAGGCGGCGCACAGGATGCGGGTGCGCCCCCAGGAGACCAAGGCGGAGCCTTCGGCAAAGTCCAGATACCCGGGCTGGATCAACAGTGGCCGCAACTCTTGAGGGCCGCGACCGTGACGGCGGGGCCTCATGAGGGGTTCTGTTTTCTGGGTGGTGGACTGCATTCTATCTTCCGCCGATTTGGCGCCAAGCAAGATGTTGGGGGCCTCATTCCCGGGGTTCTTTAAGTGATCGACGCACGGTGTCGATGACCATTTTAAAGGTGTCGGGGAAGGCAGCCGGGGAGAGCCGCCCTACCTCAATGAATTTGACCACAATCTCCTTGCTCACCTTGAGGACCATCTCCTCTTGAGGAGACAACGCTTGGGCGGTTTCCTTTTTCTGGCCCACCTCACACCTCCCTTAAGGGTGAAATTTCTGCTATAAGTTAAGCCAAAGGCCAAGAGCGAGAGATTCTAAGATGAAGTGGAGAACTATTCCATAAAACCCCAAACCCCAACTCCAGAACCTTAATAAATGTCCCCGCCGATCAGAAGAAGGCCATCAAACTTGACCGGCGGGGCGGGTAAGAAGAACCGGGTCACAGCCCTCCTTGGGCATTAAGCATAAACTAAGGCCGACGCCTTGGCAAGAGGTGAACATGAGCCGCATTCATCTACTCAGCCCCCAGGTGGCCGCCCAGATCGCCGCCGGTGAGGTCATCACCCGGCCGGCGGCGGTGGTTAAGGAGCTGGTGGAGAACGCCTTGGACGCCGACTCCACCGTAATCAGGGTGGAGTTGGAAGAGGGCGGCCGCCGTCGCCTCCGGGTGGTGGATGACGGCTGCGGCATGACCCCGGCGGAGGCGGAGCTGGCCTTGCAGCGGCACGCCACCAGCAAGATCAGGGCCGAGAGCGATCTTTTGGCCGTCACCACCCTGGGCTTTCGGGGCGAGGCCCTGCCGAGCATCGCCACCGTCTCGCGTCTCACCCTCATCACCCGCCCTCCGGAGGCGCAAGGCGGCTGGCGGCTGGTGGTGGAAGGCGGGGAGGTTCAGGAGTCCTCGGTGTGGCCGGCCCCGGTGGGCACTCAGGTGACGGTGGCGGATTTGTTTTTCAACACTCCGGTGCGCCGCAAATTCCTCAAGAGCCGGGAGTCAGAGCAGGCGTCGGTGGTGGAGATGTTGCGCCACCTGGCCCTGGGTTTCCCGGCGGTGCACTTTCTGGTGCAGTCCGCCGGCCGGACGCTGTTATCCGCCCCTGCCCCGCAGACCTTGCCGGAGCGGGCGGCCGCCTTGTACGGCCCGGAGGTGGCGGGCCACCTCTTGCCCGTCTCTGCAGCCAGCGGCTCGCTCTCGGTCAGCGGCCTCATTTCGGAGCCGGACTTTTCCTTGGCCACCTCCCGCCTGCAGGTGTTGTTGGTGAACCGTCGGGCGGTGCAGGACCGCCTGTTAGGGGCGGTGCTCAAAACCGTGTATCAGGGCCTGTTGCCTCGGGGGCGCCACCCGGCGGCCCTGCTGCATCTGACCCTGCCGCCGGCGGAGGTGGACGTCAACATCCACCCGGCCAAGGCGGAGATCCGCCTGCACGAGGCCGGCCGGGTCTATGCCCTGTTGGTAGCGGCTCTCCGTCAGTCCCTGGGGGGGTTGGCCCCGGGGGGGCCTCGCTATACGGTGTCCCTGGTGCCCATGCCCCCGGCCCAGGTGCAGGAAGCAGCAGAGGCGGCCGTCTCCCCCCGTCCGCAGCCCAGTTCTCCTGCCCCCCGCTGTCCTTCTCCGCCTCCGCTTTTCCACCGTCACTGGCGCTTTGCGGACCTGTTGATCATCGGCCAACTGAATAATACTTACATCCTGGCCCAAGCCCCGGAGGGCCTGATCCTCATCGACCAGCATGCCGCTCATGAGCGCATCCTGTTTGAGTCCTTGAGCGAGCCCAGTCAGGGGGGGCCGCGCCAGGGTCTGTTGCTCCCCCAGGTGGTGGAGGTGAAGCCTCAAGAGGCCGAGTGGCTGCGGGCCAATCTAAGCCTGCTGTTGGAGTGGGGTCTGGAGGTGGAGCCCTTCGGCGGCGCCAGCTTCCTGGTCAGGGCCGTGCCGGCCTGTCTGGCCGGGGCGGAGGTGGCGGCGCTGCTCTTGGAGATGGTGGACCGACTGGCGCCCTTGCAGAAACAGGGCGACTCTCCCCGGGTGAGGGAGGCCGCCCGCATGCTTATGGCCTGCCATGGGGCCATCCGGGCCGGGGAGTCTTTGAGCCGCGAGGAGATCCAGGCTCTCCTTAACCAACTGGACGGCCTCAGCATCTCCTCCCACTGCCCCCATGGCCGCCCCTTATGGCGTCTGATCCCTTTAGCCGACATCCGCCGGAGCTTCCGCCGTCCCCGAGACTGACCATGAGGGGGGAGCGGCTGGCAGTTCTGGTGGGCCCCACTGCGGTGGGCAAAACTGCGGTGGCCTTGGAGCTGGCGCAGGAGTTTCAGGCCCACATCATTAACGCCGACTCCCTCCAGGTGTATCGGGAGCTGGACATCGGCACCGCCAAACCCACGCCGGCCGAGCGGGGGTTGGTCCCGCACCACCTTATTGATGTGGTCTCTCCCCCGGAACCTTACGACGCCGCCCGCTATGCCAAAGAGGCCTGGGAAATTACGGCGCGGCTTAATGCCCGGGGGATCCTCCCCCTGGTGGTGGGGGGCACCGGCTTTTATCTGAAGGCCCTACTGCATGGCCTGTTTGAGACGCCGGAGGTCTCCCCCGCGGTCCGCCAACGCCTGCGCCAGGAGCTGGGCGAGCTGGGACTGCCCGCCCTTTATCGGCGTCTGAACAGTCTGGACCCCCTCACCGCCCGGCGTCTCCACCCCGGGGACACCTATCGCATCTTAAGGGCCTTGGAAGTCCTGGCGGTGACCGGTCAATCCCTGGCGGCCCTGCAGGCGGCCCATCGCTTTCCGGCCTCTCCCTACCGCACCCTGAAGCTTGGGCTCATCCTCCCCCGGGAGGAGCTCTATCGCCGCATCGAGCAAAGAGTGGAGGCCATGCTGGCCGCCGGTTGGCTGGCGGAAGTGGCGGGACTGTTGGCCCGCTATCCGCCGGACCTCAAGCCTCTCAAATCCCTGGGCTACCGTCATTTGGCGGCGCATCTTCAGGGTGGCTTAAGTTTGGCAGCCGCGGTGGAGGCCATCAAACGGGACACCCGCCGTTATGCCAAGCGGCAGCTCACCTGGTTTAAGGCCGACCCGGAGATCAGTTGGTTTACTCCGGCGGAGGTGGGGGAGATGGCCGCCCGTCTCCGGGATTTTCTGGCGCGGCGGCCAACACCTCCCGCACCTTCTGAAGCAGGGTCTTGACCTTGAAGGGTTTTTGCAGGAAGTGTACTTCGGCGCGCAGAATGCCGTGGTGTACGACGGCGTTTTCCGTGTAGCCGGACATGTAGAGGATTTGCATCTCCGGGTGCAGGACGGCCAGTCGAACCGCCAACTGGCGGCCGTTGAGCTGCGGCAGGATGACGTCCGTCAGCAGCAGGTGTATGCGCTGGCGATGGCGTTCGCACAACAAGAGCGCCTCGTCGCCATGTCGGGCCTCCAACACCGTATAGCCGTATAACCGCAAGGCGCGGGCAATGATGGCCTTCAACGCCTCATCATCCTCCACCACCAAGATGGTCTCGGAACCCTGCAGAGTGGCCGGAGACGGCGCCTCTTTTCTGACGGTGGGGGCCCTGGCTTCTTCCACCCGGGGGAGATAAATCTTGAAGGTTGTCCCCTGGCCCAGTTCGCTGTATACCCAGATATGCCCGCCGCTTTGCTTGGCAATGCCGTATACGGTGGCCAACCCCAAGCCGGTGCCCCGGCCCATTTGCTTGGTGGTGAAAAAGGGCTCAAAGATGCGGCTTTTGGTGGCTTCATCCATCCCATGCCCGGTGTCGCTCAGGGCCAGCATGACATAAATCCCCGGGTGCACCTCGGCATGCGAGGAGGCGTAATCCTCATCCAGATAGACATTGGCGGTCTCGATGGTGAGCTTCCCCCCCTGGGGCATGGCATCCCGGGCGTTCACCGCCAGATTCATGATAATCTGCTCCAGCTGGCCAGGATCGGCCTTCACCGCCCCCAAGTCCGGCGCCAAGATAGTGGCCAGCTCAATATCCTCTTCCAGGAGGCGTTGGAGCAGGTTGGTCATCTCGGTGACGATCTCGTTAAGGTTGACGACTTGGGGCTTAAGAATCTGTTTGCGGCCGAAGGCCAGCAACTGATGGGTCAAAGACTGGCCCCGCTCCGCCGCCTGCACGATTTCCTGCACATGCAGCCACAGGGGGTCATCCGGGTTCAGGTGTAAGGCCATGAGGTCACAGTGTCCCATGACGGCGGTCAGGAGGTTGTTGAAATCATGGGCCACCCCCCCGGCCAAGAGACCGATGGCCTCCATCTTCTGGGCCTGGGCCAGTTGCCGCTCCAGGAGCTGACGCTCGGTGACGTCGGCAAAATACCCCAGAGAGGCCCTTTCCCCCCAAAGATTAATAGAGGTCACGCACTCCACGGCCCATCTAACCTGGCCGTCTTTGGTCAGAAACTGAAACTCATAAGGCGTTTGGCTTTGGCCGGTGAGCATGGCCACGGCCTGCCGCCTGACCTCCTCCTTAAACTCCGGGACCACCAGGTCCAAGGAATCCCGTCCCAAAAGCTCCTCCTCCCGGTAGCCGGTGATCTTTTGAAAGCCGGGATTCACCATCCTGAATCTGCCCTGCTGCACAATAAAGATGCCGAAAGGCGAATGGGTCACCAGGGTGCGGAAGGCCTCCTCGGCCCGTTTCTGGTCGGTGATGTCCCGGATCACCTCTATCACCCCGATCAGTCGGCCCTCATCAGTCCGCACCGGTTCCCCCCGGATGAGCCAGACGCGTTGGTCGGGGGAGAGCACCAAGCCCTCCTGCCGCTCCCCTGTCTCCCGCACCCGCACCACCGGACAGTCTTCACAAGGTTGGGAGCGGCTGTGCCAGACCTCATAGCAGTGACGCCCCCATATCTCGTCCGAGGCCAGCCCCAGAGAAGCGGCCGCCGCCCGGTTACACAAAATGATCCGGTGCTCCACATCCTGAAAGAGCAAGAGTTCAGAGATGTTGTCCAGGATAAGGGCCTTGAGCTGCTCAGAGCGCCGCAGGGCCTCCACCATCTGCCGGCGCCGCTTCAGATTGGCCAGTCGGTTGACCAACAGGGCCCGCTCCCGGTCAGGCCCTAAAATTTGCTCCGGCTCCAGACAATAAAAATTCTCATAAATTTCCCCGCCGATGATCGCCAGGGGGTGGGTTCTCAGCACCGCCAGCAGCAGGGCGGGGGGAAAACGCCGCAAGTCATATTGGCACAGGGCCAGACAGCGCCTCTCCGGGAGGAAACCATGTATTTTTGCCTCATGGGCCGCCAACTGTTCGGCACTACTGAGACATCCCAGCATCCAGCTCATCTCCCCGGTAACCCGGAGGGCGGCGTAGCCCTCCTTCAGGGCTGCCTCCGTCTCCTGGCGCAGGAAAGGCAGCAGGCCGTCCGGGTCAAACACCCCCTGCCGCAGGCAGACGAAAGCCGCCTCCAGGAACTTAAGCCGGCCGCTGGTCAGATAAGGCTCCGGGGTGAAATTCTCCGCCCGCAAATAATCCAACACCACCCCGGGCTTTCGAACCTCTGGGTCCCCAAGGTAAATGACCTTTTCTCCCTGCTCCAAGCCCTGGCGCAGAAAAGGGGTCAGGACGGCCTGATGTTCCGCCTCAGACTCAAAAAGCAGGCACACATGGTCTCCAGGTTGCAAGTCTGCCAGCCGCCGCACTACCCGGCTTTGCTCCATGCCACGTCACCTCATTTAGCAGAATGGCGGTCATGTTCACTATATCGGGAGCGCATTGTAAAAATATAATACAAATCTGGCCGGCTAGCCAAAACTTCTGGGGCCAGAAGGAAAAAGAGGGAAGTTAGGTTACACATATTGGTAATAATCTGTTAGACTTGATGGTAGATTGAAATTTAATCTTCTTTAGGTGATCAGCATGTCCGACCTGCAGCAGGAATCCGAGGCCCTGTCTTACCGCCGGCGTCATCGCGGGTTGATCGGCGTCAAGAGCAAGATGCCCATTCGGGACATGTCCGTGTTGAGCCGCATTTATACCCCGGGGGTGGCCGCGGTCTGCCGGGAGATCCATAAGAACCCGGTGTCCTCCTACCGCTATACCTGCCGGGGGAATTCCATCGCGCTGGTCTCTGACGGCAGCGCAGTCTTTGAATTCGGCAATGTCGGGGCGAGGGCGGTCTTGCCGAAGCTGGAGGCCAAATCTGTGCTCTACAAGACCTTTGCCAATGTGGACGCCGTGCCCTTGGCCTTCCACACCCAGGACGCGGATGAGATTGTGGAGTTGATCCGCCTCCTCGCTCCCACCTTCGGGGGCGTCTGTCTGGAGAGCATCGCGGCGCCCAAATGCTTTACCATCGAGTCCCGCATCCGCAAAGCGTTGCGGGTCTCGGTGCTGCACCATGAATTTCACGCCACCGGCATCATCGTGTTGGCGGCCCTGTTCAATGCTTTGAAAGTAGTAGGGAAAAAGCCGTCTGAGGTGCGAATTGTCATCAGCGGCGCCGGGGTCTCCGGGATCGGGGTGGCCAAGGGGCTATATGTGGCGGGGATTGATAATGTGGTGCTTTGTGACCGCTATGGGGCCCTGGGGGTTTATCGTTTGGAGGGCATGAACTGGGCCAAATCAGAAATTGCCCGGCTGGTGCGGCCACATCCCTTCAGCGGCCCCCTCTCCGAGGTGATCAAGGGGGCGGAGGTCTTTATCGGGCTGTCTGCCCGTGGCGTGCTGACTCGAGAGATGGTGCGCTCCATGGCCCCGGACCCCATTGTCTTTGCCCTGGCCCTGCCGGAGCCGGAGATCAGCGAAGCGGAGGCGAAACAAGGCGGCGCGGCGGTGGTGGCCACGGGTCTTCCGGACAGCGTCAACCAGATCCGTTCCTCCCTGGTGACGCCGGGGTTTTTCCGGGGCTGCCTGGACGTGGGGGCGGAACGAGTCAACGTCCGCATGTACCTGGCGGCGGCGCGGGCCTTGGCGGCCATGATCCCCGAAGAGCAACTCTCCCCGGACAACATCGTGCCCCGGCAGATGGATTGGCGCATCTCTCCGGTGGTGGCGAAGGCCGTGGCGCAGGCGGCCCAGGAAACCGGGGTGGCCCAGATCGGCCCCCAGGATATGCCCCCGGAGCGGGTCTATGAGCGCACCGAACGTTATATCTACGAAGGCGAGCTGGCCTGGCTGCCGTCCGCCGGCCAGGATTACGGCCAGATGACCATCGATCAGGAGGCGTTGGAGGGACATTGCCGGTATAATGGGGTGGTGGAGATCTATGCCAAGGTGCCGGTCAAGGATGAGGTAATCTATCGAAGGCTGTACGCCCCGGCGGCGGTGGCCGAAGTGGTGCAGGAAATACGTCGGGAAGCCCTGAGCGCCTATGACTATACGGCGAAAAACAACCTGGTGGCCATCGTCACGGACGGCAGTGCGGTTTTGGGGCTGGGCAACATCGGCCCCCGGGCGGCGCTGCCGGTGATGGAGGGCAAGGCCGTGCTCTTCAAGACCTTTGGGGGGGTGGAGGCCCTCCCCATCTGTCTCGGCACCCAGGAGCCGCACCTGGTGGTGGAGCTGGTGGCCAATATTTCTCCGGCCTTTGGCGGCATCAACCTGGAGGACATCTCCTCGCCCCGCTGTTTTGAGATCGAACAAAAGTTAAGGGAAGTGCTGGATATTCCGGTGTTCCACGACGACCAGCACGGCACCGCGGTGGTCATCCTGGCGGCGTTGCTGAATGCCCTGACCATCACCGGGCGGGAACTGAGGGAGGTGAAGATCGTCTTCAGCGGGGCCGGGGCCTCGGCTATCGCCACCACCAGGCTTCTTCTGCAGGCCGGCGCCAGCCAGATCGTGGTTTGTGATACCAAGGGTGCCATCTACCGAGGCCGGACGCAGGGTATGAACCCCATCAAGGACGAGCTGGCAGAGCTCACCAATCCGGATGGCCTCAAGGGCAGCCTGGGCGAAGTCCTGAAAGGCGCCGACGTCTTCATCGGGCTTTCCGGCCCCGGGGTCCTGAGCCCGGAGATGGTGAAAACCATGGCGCCGGAGCCCATAGTGTTCGCCCTGGCCAATCCGGATCCTGAAATCCATCCCGAGGCGGCGAAGCTGGCGGGAGCGGCGGTGGTTTGTACCGGGCGCTCGGATTTCCCCAATCAGGTGAACAACTGCCTGGCCTTCCCCGGCATCTTCCGGGGGGCTTTGGATATCAGGGCCACGGCCATCAACGATGCCATGAATATTGCGGCGGCCCACGCCATCGCCGCCCTGGTGGGAGAGGAGCTGAGCCCCCACCACATTCTGCCCCAGGCCATGGACTTCCGGGTGCCGCCGGTGGTGGCCGAGGCCACGGCCCGGGCCGGGTTGGCGTCGGGGATGGCCCGCTTGCACTTGGAGCCGGAGTGGATTGCGCGGCATACGCGGGAATTTATTTACGATGAGAGGTTGTCGTTGCTTTGAGGAGGTGGTGGGGGTTGGGGGGCGGCCCCCCCCGCCCGGCGGATCAGACAGGCCATCAAAATTTAGCCACAGGTGGCGCTGAGTAAGGCAAGTTGACCCAGGACGGGGGAAATGCACCGATGAAAATGTTGCTTCCCTTGGGTTGTTCGGGTGCCAGCAACCTCTCGACGACTTCATGCGGAGGGTGAGAGAGGCAGGCTGGTCCCCTGTCAGGGGCTGTTAAGGCCGGCCGCGGGATTTTTGGTACTGATCGTAGAGATAGCCGGCGGCGGCCCCGGCCCCGGCGCCGACGGCGGCCCCGACCGCAGGGTTGCCGGCCGCCCAGCCGATCAGCGCTCCACCGCTGGCTCCGATGGCGCCGCCGCTCAGGGTGCGTTGGGTCGTGTAGGACATGCCGCTGCAGCCGCTTAGCAACAAGGCCGCCACTAATACCAGGATTACCGTCTTGATCATTTTTTTGCCTCCCCCTTGTCCGTCAGACAGGCCTTGAGGGCTTCCCGGAGAATCACTTCAATCACCGTGGTCTGCACCCGGTCGGGGTGGTCCTGAAAGAACCTGTCCACCTCTTTGACCACCTGCTCCACATTTTTGTCTGTCAGCTCCTTTACCATGGCTTGGGAAACGCAGGCGGAGCTTCCCGCCGCCTTGGCCCCGGCGACCTCAAAGTCGGCCAGATTGCCCAAGCCGAAGACGTAGGCGCTTTTAGCCTCCTGGGAGACCTGAGCCCAATGGACACCGGTCCAGATGAGGCCTTTGGGCATGGCCCAAGCTACCGTCACCGCACCCAGGAGCAGGCCCGCTAAAGCGACTGCTATCTTTTGCCGTCTCATTTGGACTTCTCCGGGGCGCCGATCTCCGGGGGACAAAGGGCGGTACAGCGTCGCAGCACCACCTCGATGACCGGAGTTTTGAGTTTATCCGGCTGATGCTGATAAAAGGCGTCCACTTCGGTGACGATGCGGTCGATGGTTTTGTCCTTGAGTTCATCCACAAAGGCCTTGGAGATGCAGGCGGCCCGGCCGGCCCCGCCCATGGCCGTTTCAAAGGAGGCCATGTTGCCCATACCGGTGATATAGGCCATCTTCTCTCCCTGGGGCAGGGTCTTCCACAGGGTGCCATCCAAAGCCAGCATTTTGGGTTGGGCCCAGACCCCGGCCGGTAAGGTTAAGAGGAGACAGACAGCCAATGCCAAGGTCAATCCTTTGCCTCTCATGTTATCCCTCCTTGCGGCGCGGTAAAATTTCCCTCGGGGGCAGCCGTTATCAAGTGCGGTCGGCAAGGGTGTTTTTTTGGGCTTTATTCCCGGCCCCCTTCTTGAAGTTTCTTTTTTTGGTCTTCTTTTTCCCGGCGGCGCTCCGTTTCCCTTGCTTGGCCTGAGCCAATTTAGATTTCCGACCTGACTTCGGCCCCCGCCGGCATCTGGCTGTGGACTTGATCTTTTCCCCCTCGGCTTTCTTGGCAGGGGAGGGTTCGGTGGTCTCCGGCCTCTCCAGAGGTCGCTGCCCCTCCAGAATAGGGGGGACGGCTGGCGGCTGCACCTCTTTTTGGGCCCAGCCGGGCAATGGCAGGCCCAGCAGGAAAAGCCCGGTGACGGCCAAAGAAATATATTTTTTCATGAAATGCCCTTCCCTCAGGGGGTGTCCGGGAGGAGGATTCCCCCAGCGCCTTTCCTCCCAAACACCTGGCTGGTCCGGGGTGAGAGCGCGGTGGTGCCGGTCTCACCCTTCTGATTACTCGTTGGTGGCTTTGGCCTTTTTCTTGCTCTTCTTGGCCTTCTTCTTGGCCTTTTTGGCTTTCTTGGCGGGTTTGACCTCCGGCGTCTCTACTTTGGCGGCCGGGGCCTCCACTTTCGGGGCCGGGGTCTCCGGTACAGGCGGGGCCGCGGTCTGAGGTTGGGCCAGGGCCATTCCCTGGAGACTCAGGAGGAAAGCGCCTATACCGGCCAAACTAATAAGTTTTTTCATAATACCTCATCTCTCTTTAGATGAAAATTAGATGAAAAAATGATCCGGCGGCGCCTGTCTTTTCAGAGAGCACGGTCAGGGAAAAGTTAAGGCCAAAGAGGGGGGAATTTCCTTTGTGGGACCCTTTCGCCATGTCTTCCCGGCCACGCTCAAGAAACCAAGGCTCTTCCGGATAACCCGATAATCTGGTGGCGGTGCAGGGACTCGAACCCCGGACACTGCGGATATGAGCCGCATGCTCTAACCGACTGAGCTACACCGCCATTATCGATGAAATATATTCGGCCTCTGGTGCTCTGTCAAATAAAATTGCAAGGGTTGAAAGAGTGAGTCGGAAGCCGAAGATAAAGACCGGCCGTCAGTCAGTGCTGTCATCTGCCAACGGGTAGCCGCAGGCACCAGCCGGTGAGAGATGGTTAGGGAGAGGGGGCTGGTCACAGTTTGCGCAACCGCTGCTGCCGCCGGCGCTGGCGCTTGGAAGCCCGCCGGGAGGGGCCCTTTTTAGCGGTTTGGTGAGAGGTGTAGGGGGCGTCGTCCTCGTTGTCCTCCCCTGCTTGGGCCATAACAGACAAGCGCTCAAACTCCGCCGCGGTCACCCAGGCAGCCCCCACTTGCTGGGCAGCCGCCTGCAATTCCCGATCGGAGCTGACCACCAGGGCCCGGCCCCGCTCGCGTTTTAGCAGGCGCTTGATGACTTCGTCGGCTCGTTCCCCCCGGCGGGAAAAAATGATGGTCATTCCTTGGCGAAGGTCGCGGCTTTCCCGCAGACCTCCGGTCTGCCAGCCGTCGAAGACCACCGTGACGGCGTGTTGGGGGCGGCGGCGGCGGTAGTCCGCCAAGTGCTCGAGGAGGGCCTCCCGTCCTGCCTCCAGATCTCTGGCGTCCAGCGGGCTCAGACGGGGGGACTGGCGGATAAGGTTATAGCCGTCGATAATGAGGTGCATATTTAAGTTTCGGGTGGCCGGCCGAACAAGCAAGGCCGGATTAGCTGTAAAGTGTAAACCCCATGATAACGGATGAAAGTTTTTTACCCCCTAAGGGGGTAGAATGCAAGAATCATGGTGGAAATTTAGAGGGCACCCTCACCCTGACCCTCTCCCAGAGGGAGAGGGGATGAAAAGACAGTCGCTCTTCCAGAGGGAGAGGGGAATAATATAGAATAGCCGCCCTCGGCTTTTTTCAAGAGCAGGCGGGGGGGGTGCCCTCCACCCATGGATTTCACCGCCCAAAAGACCGATGGCCTTTTTGCCCTTTGATCAACAAGATTCTGCAGAGGGCGGAACATATTTAATGGTA
>DYLF01000167.1 GCA_020722205.1 Desulfobacca acetoxidans | reverse complement strand
CCGGCGACCAGCCGGAGGGGAAGAGCAACCGAGACCGGTCCTCAGTCCCGGGTTGGAGAAACGACCCACATGAAATCAGAAGTTGGCACTCGAAAACGGCCGTTTTTCTGGGGGGGCGGTGTAGAAGATCAGCTTGGGGTCGAGCCTCTCGAAGGTCTTGCCAGTCTGCTGTATGCGAGGAAGCGTCAACCCGGAGTTGGTTATGAGCTTCGCCATGATCGCCCCTTTCAGGAAACGCGAAAATAGCCGTCAACCCGGGGATTCTTGAAAACGGCTTTCGGGTTGGGGCCGAGTTTTTCGAGAAAGACCACCAGGCACCATTTCCCAGGATCGTCGAGAAAGGCTATCGAAGGAACGAAGATCGCCTGGACCAGCGTCGTGTTCCGGAGGAAAGAGGCGGTCGAGCGGGCAACCTTCTTGTCAGCGAAGCAACCGGGGGCCTTGGTCAGGGAAAGCGCCTTGCATACCGCCCGGTCGCGGAGGTCGAGAGTGTGAGAGAGTTCAACCCCGAATCGGTAAACTTTCCGCTTTAGGGTCTTCTTGCCCAGGCCCGGAGAACGGTTGTCCTGGAAGTGGCGGGCATACTCGGCAAGGGCAACGTCCTTTTCCTGGGCAAGGTACAGGGTTGGCTCCCCAAGGACATTCCAGCGGTTCTCGGGACTCTTCCCGCACCAGGTAAAATCAAGCGGGTCAATTGGTTGCCCCTTGGCCGGTTCGGGGAAGTGTCGGACTGCAACGCCGGACCATGACTTGATGAAAGAGGAAATCGGCATCAGAACCCTAAGCCCTCGAAATCGGCGGCCAGGGCGCTCAAGACAGTATCGTATTCCCCGATCGACATAAGTTGATAGGCGGTATGGCCGTTGAAGGCGGGTTGAGGTTTGGAAAGAAATTCCCGCAACCCCTCGGAGGTATAGACCTTCAGGCCAAGGTCAACTATCTCCTTGAGTTTGTGGATTCGCAATGCTTGGTTCGGATCTCGAGGGATGTTCTGTTGTTCCTCCCACCGGTTAATGGTTCGGGAGCTGACTTGAAGCATCCGCCCCATGGATTCAGTAGAAAGGTCGAGACATTCTCTAATGAAAAAGGCAAGTCTGCCATCTTGGGTGCCACGATGCAGCGGCAACCGTCGGGACCTAAGAGAGGATGTTTTCCGCCGGGTTGATTCTTTTTTTTGAGTGGAAGACAACATGTTGCACCTCTACCTTCAAATATCACCGTGTCAAGACATTTGTCAAGACATT
>DYLF01000091.1 GCA_020722205.1 Desulfobacca acetoxidans | reverse complement strand
GCTGCCGAAGCCACCCGCCAGGTTGCGCAACTGTTGGGCTTGCCTGAAACTCTGGTTGCCCCGGCTTCCACCGGCGTCATCGGCCAACCCCTGCCGGTAAACAGAATTACAGAAACTTTGCCCAATTTGGTCGCCAACCTCTCCCCCGAAGGGCTGACGCTGGTGGCGCAAGCTATCCTGACTACCGATTCCCGACCAAAAACCGCCTTTCTGCGAGATAAGATTTTCGGCGTAACAGTGACCATGGCCGGCATTGCCAAAGGCGCCGGCATGATCCACCCCAACCTGGCCACTCTCCTGGCCTTCATCTTTACAGACGTGGCGGTGGAGGCACGAGTTCTTAAGGCCCTGCTCAAAGACGCAGTGAACCACACCTTCAACCGCCTCACCATCGACGGCGATACCTCCACCAATGACACCGTCCTGGCCTTGGCCAGCGGCCAAGCTCAAAACCCCCTCATCGCCGACGCCAGGCTCTCCGCTTTGGCCCTGCGGGATCGGCTGACCGACCTCCTGGCCGACCTGGCTCGTCAGATTGTAACTGACGGCGAAGGAGCTTCGCGTACCTACCGCATCCTCGTCACAGGCGCCGCCACTCCCATCGACGCCCGCAGAGCCGCCGCCGCGATCGCCACTTCGCCCTTGGTCAAGACCGCAGTGAACGGGGCCGACGTCAACTGGGGCCGTATCATGGCCGCCCTGGGACGCTCCGGCGCCCGCTTTGAGCCCTCACTGGTGGACATCGCCTTCGGCCCGCACCAAGTAGTGACCAACGGCCAGGGACTAGGACCCGCATCCGAAGCGCTGGCCCGGGAAGTCATCCTGGCCGGCCCTTTCACCCTCTCCATCAATCTCCATGCCGGAGAGTTCAGCGACCACTACGACACTTGCGACCTCAGCGAAGAGTATATTCGGATCAACGCCAGTTATCGCTCTTAAAGAGAGCATGGAGCAGCAGACCCGCCACCGGGTTAATCACTCACTAAAGCCGCCACCTCTTCCTCGGATATGTGAGTAAGCGCTTTTATCAGGTCGTGACTTTTAACTCACCTCACCCTTACCGACCCGCGCAGAACCATCTTGATGCTCCCCGCAGCGGCTGGCCAGCAGGTAATAGATCAGGGGCACCACCAGCAAAGTGAAGGCGGTGGAGGCGAACAGGCCGAAGATGAAGGACCAGGCCAAACCGGAGAAGATGGGGTCCAGGGTGATGACCCAGGAGCCGAACATGGCGGCCCCGGCAGTGAGCAGAATGGGGCGGAAGCGCACGGCGCCGGAGGTGATCACGGCCTCTTTCAGGGACATGCCCTTATCCAGGTTATGATGGATGAAATCCAGGAGGATGATGGAATTGCGCACCACGATGCCGGCCAGGGCAATCATGCCGATCATGGCGGTGGCGGTGAAGTAAATGGGATCGGCATAGCCGGCCACGGGGCGGGAAAAGAAGAGGTTAAGGAGAGCAAAACCCGGCATGACACCGATGAGGGTGAGAGGGATGGCCACCATGATGACCAGAGGCATGCCGTACGACATAGTCTGGAGAACCAGGAGGATATAGATGCCGATCAGGGCCCCGGCAAAGGCCAGCCCCAGGTCCCGAAAGACGTCCACGGTGATCTTCCATTCCCCCTCGCCGCTCCATCTGACCTGAAAGCCGGGAGGCAAAGGGTTTTCACCGGCCAGCTTTTCCAGGGAGAGGATGGCGTTCACCGGGCTTAAGCCGGCAGTATCGGCGGAAACCAACACCACCCGCTCAAGATTCTTGCGCATGATGGGCTTTTCCGCTTCATCCTGAACAAAATGCCCCAGCTCCTTAAGTGGGATCATGTGGCCGGCGGGCGTCTTAAGATACAACTGGCCCAAGTCAGTGACGGAGGACCGCGCCGTTTCCGGGAGACGAAGCCTGATCGCCAGCGGGAGGCGTTCGCTGTCCAGGTGCACCTGACCCACTGTTTCCCCGGCCAAGGCTATTTTCAGGGCCTGGGCTGCCTGAGCCTGGCTCAGCCCGGCCAAAGCCGCCTTGTCCCGGTCCACCAGGAATCGCCACCGAGGTTCTGCTTCGGGAACCGAGGTGTCAATGTCCACCACCCCCTTAACCTGATAAAACAGGCCTTTGATTTTGGCGGCTTCTTGCATAAGCCGGCCATAAGGCGCACCGGGCGGGCCATATACTTCGGCCACCAGGGTCTGAAGCACCGGAGGGCCTGGAGGGACTTCGACAATCTTGAGCCTGACGCCATTCTCCCGGGCGATGTTCTCCAAGGCGGGCCGCACCCTGAGAGCGATGGCGTGGCAATCGGCCCGACGGCGGTGTTTAGGAGCCAGGTTTACCCGGATCTCACCCGCATAAGGCGCCTGCTTGAGGTAATAATGCCGCACCAGGCCGTTGAAATCCATGGGAGAGGTAACGCCGACATAGGTGACCAGATTTTCCACCTCATTGACGGTGGTGAGATACCGTCCCAGAGCGGCCAGAACCCGCTGGCTGCCTTCCAGGGTAGTGTCTTCTGGCATATCGGCCACTACCAGAAACTCGTCCTTATTGTCAAAGGGCAGCATCTTTAAGGGCACCAGCCCCACCACCGGCAACAAGCAAGCCAAAACCAGAAGCCCTACTACTGCCGTCAGAAACAGGTAACTTAAGCGGCGCTTTTCCAGGAGGGGAACCATCAGACGGCAGTAGAGGCGATAAACCCAGGTTTCTTCCAAAATGAAAGGTTTGTGCTCTTTACCGTATTCCTTTTTGAGCAAGTGGTAGGTGGCCCAGGGAGTGACGGTAAAGGCCACCACCAGACTCATGAGCATGGCCACGGGCACGTTTAAAGGCATGGGACGCATATAAGGTCCCATCATGCCGGTGACAAAAAACATGGGGAGAAAGCTGATGATGACCGTAAAGGTGGCCAGCATAGTGGGCGCTCGCACCTCGTCCACGGCCACCAGGGTGGCGGTGAGCGGCGGATATAGTCGCAACTGAAAATGGCGGTGGATATTTTCCACGTCCACGATGGGATCGTCCACCAAAAGACCCAATGACAGGATGAGGGCGAAGAGAGTCACCCGGTTGATGGTGTAGCCGCACAACATATTGCCCAACAGAGTGATAGCCAGAGTCAGAGGCACGGCCAGGGCCACTATGATGGCCTCCCGCCACCCCAAGGAGAGAGTGAGGAGAACGGTAATGGAAAGGATGGCGATCAAAAGCTCCCGGATTAGTTCGTTGACTTTGTGATCGGCCGTCTCGCCGTAGTTGCGGGTCACCGCCACCCGAATCCGGGCCGGCACCACTTCTTTTTGCAACTCCGCAATCTTGGCCAACAAACCTTCCGCTACGGTGACGGCGTTGGTGCCTGTGCGCTTAGCAATGGCCAGGGTCACGGCAGGATAAAAGACGCCGGTCTCAAAACCGGCAGGCAGATGTGAAGCGGGGCCGAAGGCCAGGCGGGCCAGTTCTTGGGGCTCCTCCGGACCGTCCACAATTCTGGCCACCTCCCGGAGATAAACCGGCCGGTCCTGATGAAGGCCTATTAATAGCTGTGCCACTTCCGCCGCCGAACGCAGGAAGGGGCCGGCCTCCACCAAAAACTCTCGATTCTGGGAAGAAAAATGTCCGGCCGGGAGATTGGTGTTACTGACTTCCAAGGCCCGCGCCACCGCGAGTATATCCAACCCGTGGGCGGCCAACTTGACAGGGTCAGGAAAAACCTGCACCTGGCGTTTCCGCCCCCCCACCACCCAGGAACGCGCCGTCTCCGGAATACCCTGCAGCCTGTGCAAAAGCTCATCGGCTACCCGGCGCAACTCATAGTCATCGGCGGCGTCGCTATACAGTGTTAAGGTGACTATGGGCACGTCATCAATGCTCATAGGTTTGATCACCCAACCGGTGACGCCCCCAGGCACCTGGTCGATATTGGACCAGACTTTGTTATAAAGCTTCACCAGGCTTCTTTCCCGGTCTTCCCCCACCTTGAATTTGGCAGTGACGATGGCAAAGCCGGGCCGGGCCAGAGAATAAAGATCTTCCAGGCCGTCGATCTCCCAAAGTTTTTTCTCCAGATTTATGACCACCAGGTTTTCCACTTCTTCAGGGGTGGCGCCGGGCATGCGGATCAAAATGTCCATCATGGGAACGACGATCTGAGGGTCTTCCTCCCGGGGGGTGGCCATAAGAGCCACCAAGCCGGCAAACAGGCTCAGCAGGATAAAAATGGTGGGAAGCTTGCTGGTGAGGAAAACCTTCACCAGACGGGCAGTGAGTCCCAGATGCACTTCTTCTGACATGGGTCGAATCTTGACTCGGAAAATCTTGGTCGGGGGGCTAAGGGCCGTCAGCCCTTAGCCCCAAAACACCAATCCCAGGTGGTAAATAAAAGACATCATGAGCGACAATATGATACCATCAGACATGTTAATAAAAATCGGTTGCTGCGGGTTTCCCGTCAAAAAGGCAGTCTATGCCGCCCACCTCTCTGTGGTGGAGGTGCAGCAAACCTTTTATGAGCCGCCCCGGGTGGTCACCGCCCGCCGCTGGCGGACGGAAATGTCACCGGAGTTTGAATTCACCCTCAAGGCCTGGCAACTTATTACCCATGATGCCAAAAGCCCCACTTACCGACGTCTGAAAACCGTCCTTTCCCCGGAAGAACGCTCCCAGGCAGGAGGCTTTAAACCAACCCCCTTAGTGCGCCGGGCTTGGGAAGCGACCCGGGAAATTGCTGCCGCCCTCAACGCCCGGGTTATTCTCTTCCAATGCCCGGCCAGTTTCGGCCCTTCCCCCCAAAATATCGATAACCTGCGGCGCTTTTTTCAGGAATTAAACCGGCACCCCTTTCGGTTGGCCTGGGAGCCGCGAGGTTCCTGGCCCCCGCCAGAGGTGGAGCGGCTTTGCCGGGAATTGCACCTCATCCCGGCTTCAGATCCTTTCACCAACCCACTTGTCCCCTGCCCCATCGCGTACTTTCGCCTACATGGCAGGACAGGCTACCGATATGCTTATACCAAGGCCGACCTGTTGGAATTGACCAATTTTCTTACAGACCAGAAGGAAGCTTACATCCTCTTCAACAATATCAACATGTGGGATGATGCCCGGCAATTTCTACAGATAATTTCTGATTAAGAACAGCCCTATGGGGCTGTTCCAGACTTATGGTTCCGGTAAAATTACTTTCTCTCCAGCTCTCAATCCAGACAGCACCTCCACTTGCTCCCCCAGTTGCCGCCCCACTTTGATCTGTCGCCGGGTGGGGCTGCCGTTGGTCAACACCTCCACCATGGCGAGTTGGCCCACTTGGCGCACGGCGAACTTAGGAATCAGGAGGCCCCGGCTGGCGCCGAGGGGAATATACAGGCGGGCAAACATGCCGGGCACCAAAGTGATCTTAGGTTTTGGGTTTTGGATTCCCGGTTCTGGGAGTGATCCGCTGGTGGTTAGCTTCCTTGCCTGATCTGCGCTGGTTTCTCCCATATTGAGGATTTCGGTCCTCACCTTGCAGGTCCGGCTGCCGGGGGCGCTGAGAGGAAAAATTTCCTTTAGTTTGGCCTGAGCCTGCCAGCCCACGGCGGGCACCTCCAGGCGCACCGGGGTACCGGGAAGTAAAGAGGCGCAATATTCTTCATTCACCTCCCCCTCGATCTGTAACGCTGCAGGATCGTAGAGGGAGACCAAAGACTGGCCGGGTTGGGCCAAATCGCCCACTGCCGCCGGACGGGCGGCGATGACGCCGCGAATGGGCGCCCTGATGACCGTGTAAGATCTAAAGGCGGCAGCCTCCTTTATCTGAGCCTGCGCTTGGGCCAGGGAAGCCTGGGCGGCCCGGTAGCGGGCAGCCATAACTTCAAATTCCCGGGGACTCACCGCACCTTCCTTCAGCAGCCGCTGATAGCGCTGATAGTCTGCGGTGATCTGGGTCAGCTGAGCCTGCGCCTGCCCGGCTTGGGCCTGGGCCTGGGCCACCTTGGCCTGAAACTCAGGGGCACTCAAGACCACCAAGGGATCTCCCTTTTTGACCTGACTGCCGGCTTCCACGTAAACCTGACTCACCCGACCGGAGACCTGGGTCGACAGGTGGGTGAGGGTTTCGGATATCACGCTGGCCAGGACCGGCAGCTCCAAAGGGATGTCCACCTCGACCACCGTCAGAAATGGACGGTCGGCTTCCGGTTTTTTGGCCTCCAGCACGCCGGGCCGGATCTTGCCCCAGGTCAAAAGCCCTGCCAACCACAGCATAAATACCAGGGAGACCGCTACAAAGCCTATTAACCCCCAATGTTTTTTGGTCAGCATCATTATCAAATCTTAAGTGTCGGGTTCTGGGTGTCGATGCAAGCTTGATGGTTTCGAAAAATCAAACTCAGCAGATTTTTAGGCAAATCATCACTAATCACGGCTAACGGCTTACTGCTCACTCACCACCGGCCCGGCCAGCGTCCCCAACGCCAACTCCAGCCCGGCTTGGGCGAGATAGGTGTCAAACAGGGCCGCCAGTTGGTTCAGGTCCGCCTCTTTTTTGGCGTTTTCGGCGGTGAGCAGGTCCACCAGGAGGGTGAGGCCTTCACCGTATCGGAGGCGGATGAGGCGTAAGTTTTCAGCGGCTTGGCTTACAGCCGCGGTGGCCACCTTCAGACGCTCGTGGGCCGTCTTCAAGGTCGTGGACGATTCGATCACCTGATGGCGAATGCGGTCAGCCAGTTCTTTTTTGAGCTCCTGGGCTTGGGCTTCCTGGGCTCTGGTTTCCCGTACCCTGGCCAGGTCAGCCAGTCCGTTGAACAGGTTTAAGTGCATCACCGCCATAATGGTATAGCTGTCGTCGTTGCTCCCGAAGAGGCGGCGCTGGTCCACGTCATACTCCGCCACCACCCGCAGCCGGGGCAGATAGTGGAGGCGGGCCTTGGTATACTCTTTCTGGGCCACCCGGGCCGCCAGTTCCAGGCCCTTGAGATCAGGGCGGCGCTCCTGGGCCAACCTTAGCAGTTCATCCAGGTTTCCCGGCAAAGGGGCGGGGTCCCGGGGGGCGGGACTGAGAGGCCGGGAGCCCACCCCCGTCTTGCCGACGGCCGTGTCCAGTAAGCTTTCGGCAATGGCCACTTGGCTGTTCGCTGTGAGCTCTTCCTGGGTGAGTTTGGCCAGGTTTACTTCCGCTGAGAGCACATCGGCCTGCACCACCGCCCCGGCGGCAAACCGTGATTTGGCCAGCTTGAGGTTATCCTGGGCGATCTTACGGGCCTGTTTCACGACCTTAAGCCTCTCCCGGGCCAGTTGCAGCCCAAAATAGGCCTGGGTCACTTGATAAAGAACCTGCTGGCGCTTACCCAAGACTTGGGCGTCGGCCATATTTTGTCTTAGGCGGGATTGCTGATAGCCCAAATAAGCCTCACCGGCCTGAAAGACCGGCTGCTGCAGGGTCAGACCGGCCCGCCAGTTGCCGTAAGGCTTGGGATTGTTAAGATTGTGCAGCTGAAAATCCTCGGCGGTGAAACGCCGCTGATTGAGCTTGTTCATGAAAACTTGGGATGGGTTGTCGGAAAAATTATAGGCCTCCCCAAAGGTGACCTGGGGCAGAAACCGGGCCCGGGCTTTGGCCACTTCGGCCTCCGCCGTCTCCACCGTAAGACCGGCAGCCTTGAGGCCAGGATTTTCCTTGAGGGCCAACCACTGGGCCTCGGATAAAGTGAGGGTTGAACCCGCCAGGGCGATGGGCATCCCGAGCCAGGCCCACATCAGATAACAAAACAACCCTCCCCAGGAAAGCCACACCCTTTTCATATGGGCCTTATTATACCGATACCCATCCGCGCTGACAACTTTCTCCCGGCAGTTTAATTGCTCCCCACGGTTTTCCCCTGGATTATGCGGGAAAAGACCGTGTCAATTATCTTAACCTTATGTAAAAGTAGGCTAGCTTAGCACTCCGAGGCAACCAAGATCAAATGGCATCAGGACGAGCTTTTCCCCCGCATCGGTTCTGTGGTCACCAATTCACGATTGCCTGTGGGGAAGTGGTCATAGTCTGAAATGGCCGGGCCGATTAGGAGGGAAAAAGTTAAAAGGAAAAGGGAAAAAGCTAAG
>DYLF01000090.1:1607-8092 GCA_020722205.1 Desulfobacca acetoxidans | reverse complement strand
TTCCTTAATAAACATCATAAAACCAATCCTGCTCACCAAAAACGGCTTACATTCCTTCTGCCGACAGGCAGGTGCCAGCCCACCGCCTCCAAAAAATTTTTATAACTATTCTCTTGACAAGTATATATATGTATAGTATTAAGAAGTCATGAAGCCTTTGACTGAGAAACAGCGGGCGGTGTTGGCCTTTGTGGAGGACTTTTGTCGGCGGCAGGGGTATCCCCCCACGGTGCGGGAGGTGGCGGCCCATTTCGGCATCCAGCCCCGAGCGGCAGCGGATCACCTGGCGGCCCTGAAGCGCAAGGGTTATCTGCACCGAGAACCGGGGCGCTCCCGGGGCTTGGCTTTGACGGGACGCCCTGGTGCTTTATCTGAGGAAGTGGCGCTGGTGCCGGTGGTGGGGCGGATCGCCGCGGGGCGGCCGCTTCTTGCCTATGAGCACCTGGAGGACCGGCTGCCTCTGCCCCGCTCCTGGGTGCCGGGGGAAGAAGCCTTCCTCCTCAAGGTCACAGGAGACAGCATGGCCCCCCTGATCATGCCCGGCGACCTGGTGCTGGTGCGGGTGCAGCCCCGGGTGGGGCGGGGGGAGATTGCCGTAGTGCTTATCGACGAGGAGACCACCCTGAAGCGGGTCTATGAAGAGGCCGGTGGCTTGGTCCTGAAAGGCGACAACCCGGACTTCGCCCCCTTGCGCTTCTCCTCCTCAGAGGCCGCAGAATTGGTGCAGATCCTGGGCAAAGTGGTGGGCGTGTACCGCTCCCTGGAGGGAAGGAATGGCAGATAGGGGGTCAAACTCCCCTCCCCACCCCCTTTCTGGGGGCTGGAGGAAGGGGTTTGCCGCCCTGCCTCTTGCACCCGGGCGGGCGGCTTTGGTCTGGGGAGAGCAGTTGCGGTATTTGGCCGCGGCAGCGGCCGCCTGGGGAGTAGAGCGAAGGGCGCGGGTACTGGTGGTGGACGCAGCCAACCGCTTCGATCCTTATGCCTTGGTGCGGGAGGCGCGCCGGCGGGGGCTATCCTCTCGAGCGGCCCTGAAGCGGGTGCAGGTGGCCCGGGCCTTCACTTGCCACCAGTTGGTGCGCCTCCTGCAAGAGGAACTGGCGCCGCGTCTCGCTCCCGGCAGTCTGGTGGTGGTGCTGGGGCCGGTGAGCCTGTTCTACGATGAGCAGGTGCCTTTGGCTGAGCGCCGCCGCCTGTTCCAGGAAGTGGTGAAGACCCTGACTGCAATAAAACCCTGCCATGCTCTGCTGCTGCTCCAGCCCCTCCTGCCCCGGGGGGCCACCAACCGGCAATTCGGCAAGCTGCTGACACCAATGATGGACTACCTGGTAAAAATGAATAGGAATGTGAGGTATGAGAGGGGCCCAGCGGGCAATGGTTTCCCCCCTTCTTAAAAGGGGGCGCAAGGTTCCCCCCTTTTCTATTTTCTTCTGACCTCCGCCACCTGGCTGAGGGGGGCTGAGCACAATCTTCCCCAGCTGATGAAGAAAATCCAGCCGGCGGTGGGGAAGTTATCTTAGGTGGAGATAATCTTATGGGACGCACGGTTTTACCTTATAGTCAGGTATGGGAGGAGGAGCGGCAGCGCTGGTGGAAGTTCCGTCGGGCGCTGCGCAAGGAGGATCAGGGGCACCTGGACCGGCTCTTTGAGTCGGCCCGGTTGCACTTGCAGGCCGGCGTGTATGCCGCCAACCCCTGGCCCCTGGAGTCCATGTTCATGGCCATGCTGTTGGAGCATGAGAAGGCCATCGCAAAGTTGTGGCACTTGGTCTCGGACCTCGAGGCCAAGGTTCGGGGTGAGTAGAATGGTTCAAACCCGTTTCTCATGGCCTTGGCCTTGGGCAGCAGCGCCAGACCTGGGTGCCGTGAGCAAAGGATGACAACCCCAGGCGGTGGTCCCACGTGACTGGCTGGCTGTTTGATGTCTATCCCCTGGGAGACCGAGTGGTGTTGTGGTTTATCACCTCCGAGGGGGAAAAACTGCGCCTGGAGGATGAATTTGCCTATGTCATCTACCTCTCGGGACCAGAGGCGCGGCTTCAGCAAGCAGCGGCAGCTTTGCAACCACGGCGCTGGCTGAGAAGGGTTTATCGCACCCACGGGCGCGACCTGCAGAGCGGCCGGGAAATACCGGTACTGGCCCTGGAGCTGGCGGCCTATGCCTATCTGTCCCCCCTCAGGGGCTGGCTGGGGAAAGAAGCAAGCCTGGAATGCTACAACTGCGACCTGGACGTGGCGGCCTACTACCTATATCGGCGGCGTCTATACCCCTGCGCCTGGTATGATCTGGAGAAAGGGGGAGGCCGGCTCAAAGCCCTGACCATCCGGGAAGACCCCTTCGCGGTGGAATTCTCTCTCCCTCCCCTTACCACCTTGTATCTGGGTCTGGCCAAAGACCCGCTGATCCCGCTCACCGCCGGCAACGGCCTGGTGGTGGGTTGGGAAGGGCAGACCCTGGAGCTGGAGGCCGGGACCCCCCTGACCGTGGTGACAGAGGTGGTCCGCCATCTCCGTCGTTGCGACCCGGATGTGGTGCTAAGCGACTGGGGGGATGAGGAGATCATGCCGGTGCTGTGGCGCTTAAGCCGTCGGCATGGCCTCTCCTTGCCCCTGGACCGGGAGTCTGGAACTGCGCCTCAAATTTTTCACCGGCTGGAAGCCGCGGCTGGCGGCCGTTCTTACTTTTCCTATGGCAGGATTGTGTATCAAGGTCCCTCGGTGCCTTTTTTGGGGCGCTGGCACGTGGACCGCCGCAATTCCTTCTTTTTTCGGGAGGCGGGTCTGGCCGGCTTGGTACAGGTGGCCCGAATCGGACAGCTTCCCTTGCAACAGGCAGCCCGGGCCAGCCCCGGGACCTTGATCACCTCCATGCAACTGGCCGGCGCGGTGACGGATAACATCCTCATCCCCTGGCGCAAAGGAGAACCGGAGCGCTTCAAGACCGCCGGGGAGCTTCTCACCGTGGACAAGGGCGGCTTAAGTTTCATGCCGCCGGTGGGCCTGCATTTTCAGGTGGCGGAGCTGGACTTCGCCTCCATGTACCCCACCATCATGACCATCCACAACATCTCCCCGGAGACGGTGAATTGTGAGTGTTGTGCACCCTCCCTCTCTCCATCCCATCTTGCCATGGCGGAGGTGGGGAGGGTTCCCGAGGCCGGCTTTCACCTCTGCCAGCGGCGGGAGGGGTTGGTGCCCCGGACACTCAGGCCGATACTCACGCTCAGGGAGCGACTCAAGGCCAGGGCCAAAGAGGCCCCACCGCTGGAGGCCAAGGTGTATCAAGACCGCCAGAACGCCCTGAAGTGGATGCTGGTCACCTGCTTCGGGTATCTGGGTTACAAGAACGCCCGGTTCGGGCGCATCGAAGCCCACGAAGCGGTGACGGCCTTCGGGCGGGACAAGCTGCTCACGGCCAAGGAGATTTGCGAAGCCGCGGGTTTTAGGGTGTTGCACGGCCTCACCGACTGTCTCTGGGTCCAAAAGGAGGGCCTGACGGAGGCGGAGCTTACGGACTTGTGCGCTAAAATTGAAGCAGTCACCGGGGTGAAACTAGCCCTGGAAGGAGTGTACCACTGGATCGTCTTTATGGCCTCGCGCCAGCATCCCCAGCGGCCGGTGGCCACCCGCTACTTCGGGGTCTTTGCGGACGGACGCCTCAAGGTGCGGGGTCTTTTCTCCCGCCGCCGGGACACCCCCATCTTCGTGCGCCGGGCTCAGGAGGCGCTCCTGAGGCGGCTGGCCTGGGCGGCCACCGCGGCCGAGCTGACGGCCCTGAGGCCGGAACTGGAAGAGCTGGCCGAACACTATCGCCAGCTCCTGAGGGCAGGAGGTATTCCCCCTCAGGAGCTGATGGTCACCAAAATCCTGTCCCAACCGGCGGCGGAGTACCGGGTGGACACGGCCACCGCTCTGGCGGCGCGCCAGTTGGCGGAGGCCGGGGTGCACCTGGTCCCCGGTGAGAAGGTGCGGTTTGTGTACCGGAAAAGAGGCGGCCCCAAGGACCTGCGGGTGCAGGCAGCGCCGTTCTTGGAGGGCTTGGAGGATTATGACACCAGCGTATATCTGGCCCTGCTGGACCGGGCGGTGGAGGAGGTGATGACAGGGGTTTACGGAAGATTAGCAGGTGAAAAGGGAAAGAAAAACAATTTCCCGCCTAAAAAACCACTAATTTCAGAACCAAACCTTAACCCCTAGCTAGGGTAGCAGGGTATATTTCTGTTCCGCCTGAGGGACGTACCACTTTTCAAAGTTGTAATTGATGCCGGCCGGGGCCGGTTTGACGCCCCGGAAGCGTTTGCTGATGGCGGGCATGGCGTCAGGGACAAAGAGGAAAGTATAAGGTTGGTCCCAGGCGAGGATTTCCTGGAGGCGGAAGTAGGCGCGACGTCGCTTCTCCCGGTCAAAAGTGTGGCGACCCAAAAGAAGCAAAGCATCCACTTCGGGGTTGTGGTAGTGGATAAAATTTAGCTCCCCCGGCTTGGTCTTGGAGGAGTGCCAGATGTCGTACTGGTCGGGGTCGAGACCGGTATTCCAGCCCAACAGCACCGCCTCAAAACGCCCTTTGTCAATAAACTCCTTGATGAAGGCGGCCCACTCCACGGTGCGTACCTTCACCAGGATACCCACTTCCCGCAGGCGACGCTGAATGATCTCCGCGGTGCGCACCCGAACGTCGTTGCCCTGATTGGTGAGAATGGTGAACTCAAAGGGGCGGCCGTCCTTAGTGAGGACGCCCTCGGCGTTGGGCCGCCAGCCGGCTTGGGCCAGCAGTTCCCTGGCCTTCTGTGGATCATAGGGAAAACGCGGTACTTCAGGATTGTAGTACCAGGTGCCGGGCTTATAAGGTCCGGTGGCCTCCTGACCCAGACCCAGGAGCACGCCGGTGATGATCTCCTGGCGATTGATGGCTGAAGTCAGCGCCTGGCGCACCCGACGGTCGGCAAAGCGCGGATCATCCAGGTTGTAGCCCAGATAGATATACGAAAAGGGGAGGTAGCGGTATTTGGCATAAAGACGGTTAAATTTAGGATAGGCCGTCTGTCGGACGTATTGTAGAGGGCTGAGGCCCATGCGGTCGACGTTGCCGGCCTTGAGCTCCAAAAACATGGTGGCCAGGTCCGGGATGATCCGGTAGATATAGCCGTTAAGATAGACGCGGCCGCCGAAGTAATTGGGGTTGGCGGTCAGGATGATGCGGTCGCCGGCCCGCCAATCCTGGAATTTATAAGGTCCGGTGCCGATGGGGCGACGGGCCAGGGGGGAGGTGGTGATGTCCTGTCCGACCAGGAGATGGCGGGGTAGCATAGCCAGCCCCCAGCTTCCCAGGGCCGGGGCAAAGGGTTTGGAATAGGTGACCCGAAAGGTGTAATCATCCAGGACTTTCGCCTCCCGGACCTGCTGGTAGTCGCCGGCATAGGCAGTTGGTGTCTTGGGGTCCACCATCACCTGGTAGGTAAACAAAGCGTCGTGGGCCGTGAAGGGTTGGCCGTCGTGCCAAACCACGCCCCGACGCAGCTTGAATGTGATGGTCAAACCGTCCGGAGAGACCTCCCAACTCTCCGCCAAATCCCCCACCAGGTTCAGGTCCCCATCGTACTTAACCAGCCCGTTATAGACCAGGGAGATAATGTTGTGCGAGGCAGCGTCCGAGGCCAAGGGGGGGAGCAGGGTGCTGGCGTCCCCGATGGAGGCATCGATGAACAGGTCGCCATAGGCAGGGCCGGTATCGGGGCCGCCATATTCCTTTTCTGCTTCCGGGGGTGAACAGCCTGCCTGGATAAGAGTCATGATCAGCCAAATAAGAAAAAACAGAGTGGACATGGCAGTATTTTAATGCTCAAAGTTCAAAGTCCAAAGTTCAAACTGGGGAGGGCGCGCCGGATGTCAATCGTTATAGTTTCTAGTCTTCTGATGGCCAGCTGGTTATCAAGGAAGGGGACCACCTCAGTTAGAAAGCGTTGATTTTTACTTGCTAACAGAACCCTATCCGGATAGACTTTACTTGTCGGGACGTGGCTCAGCCTGGTAGAGCACAGCGTTCGGGACGCTGGGGTCGGAGGTTCAAATCCTCTCGTCCCGACCATGTTGGGTTCTGGGTTGTAAAAATCAAAAAACGTCGGCCGCCTCGAGGGAGAGGCGGTTTTTCATTCTTGGCATAAGGTGTCGCCGCAGAGCTCGCAGGCGGTTTCGGCCAGGGCGGTGTCATCTGGGAGCTTCTGGAGGTGGCCGCACTGGGGGCAGCGGGCCATGGGGCGGTAGGCCAGGCAGCCCGCCTCATTCCAATAGCGCCAGGTGCCGTATTTATGGCGATAGCAGGTGAGAGAGGCATAAATGCACAATACTACCACTAGGAGGGAGGCCGCCGGAAATACCGGCCAGGACACCAGGGCAGCGGCCATGGCGATGAGGAACCAGGCGCACAGCCGCCGGGACCGGTCCCAGAGGTCCCGGTCAACTAAAGGTCCAAGGGACCCTCATTCCTATCC
>DYLF01000090.1:0-1507 GCA_020722205.1 Desulfobacca acetoxidans | reverse complement strand
CCACGCTGAGGGGCACCGGGCCGTGGTACTGGTGCAGGGCCTTGCCGTCTGGGGTAAAGAACAGGGCGTAGTCCATGGGCACATTGTAGGTCTTACTGCGATAGGGGTGCTCTTTGCGGAAAATGGTGAAAACCCCCGGCTCCGTGGGATGGTCGTCATCCCCGGTGACGCAGATGAACCGATGCACCAGCTCATCATTTTCGTAAGCTTCCACCGTCTGATCCTCGAGATTGACGATGATCTCTTTCATGGCAACTCCCGGGAGAGAAATTTTCAGAGGCAGGATGTGGTTATTTACCTTCCAGTTGAGCCCGGATTTTGAGGCGCAAAGCGTTTAAACGGATGAAGCCCGTGGCGTCGGCCTGGCGATAGGCACCACCGGCTTCAAAAGTGGCCAGGTCCGGGCGATACAAGGATTTGGGGGCCTTTCTCCCCACCACGGTAACGTTGCCTTTGTAGAGCTTGAGGCGAACGGTGCCGGTCACTGGTTTTTGAGTGTCGTCAATGAGGTGTTGCAGGGCCTCCCGCTCCGGAGCAAACCAGTAGCCGTAATAGACCAGTTCGGCGTAACGCGGGGTAAGGCTCTCCTTGAGGTGCATGACCTCCCGGTCCAGAGTAAGGGATTCCACCGCCCGGTGGGCGGCGTGGAGGATTGTACCCCCAGGGGTTTCATACACCCCCCGGGATTTGAGGCCCACATAGCGGTTCTCCACCAAATCCACCCGCCCGATACCGTGTTCGCCCCCCAGTTCATTCAGCCGGGCCAACAGAGCGGCGGGACTGAGGCGCTCACCATCCACCGCCACGGGGTCGCCGCCCTCAAAGTTGATCTGCACGTAGCGGGGCATGTCCGGAGCCGCTTCGGGTGCTTTGGTCAACACAAACATGTCGGTCGGCGGCTCTGCCCAGGGGTCCTCCAGGATGCCGCCTTCAAAGCTCAGGTGCAAGAGATTGCGATCCATGGAGTAGGGCCTGGCTTTTGTCACCGGCACCGGGACGCCGTGTCGCTCTGCATAGGCCACCAGGTCCTCCCGGCCGGCCAGATCCCATTCCCGCCAAGGCGCGATGATGGTAAGGTCCGGAGCCAAGGCGGTGTAAGTGAGTTCGAATCGCACCTGGTCGTTGCCTTTGCCCGTCGCCCCATGAGCCACCGCGTCAGCCCGGCTCTCCCGGGCCACCTCCACCTGGGCTTTGGCAATCAGGGGCCGAGCGATGGAAGTGCCCAACAGATAGGAGCCTTCATACACCGCGTTGGCCCGCAGCATGGGAAAAACGAATTCCCGGACGAACTCCTCTTTGAGGTCCAGGACATAAACCTCGTCGGCGCCGGTGGCCCGGGCCTTCTCGGCCACTTCTGACAGTTCCTCCCCCTGTCCGATGTCAGCACAGAAGGCCACCACCGCGCATCGATAGGTCTCTTTTAGCCACTTCAGTATTACCGAGGTGTCCAAGCCACCAGAGTAAGCCAGGATAATTTTGCTGACACCCATATTTTAGTCCCTATCTA
>DYLF01000089.1:5427-8305 GCA_020722205.1 Desulfobacca acetoxidans | reverse complement strand
TGCTGTTTAGTGAGTTGCGACTAACCCATCTTAACAGCTTCACAGGAGATTTCGGGCTTTTTTTAATCCGTTAACCGGACAGAACTGTTTGAATTTTTAAGGTCGGGTCCCTCAACCGGACGCTGTCAGAATGTCAGCAACTTTTTAGGGGTTAGGATATGGAGATTGCATATTTTAGACCCGGGGGGTAGGAGTCCCATCTCCGGGTTTCGGGTTTTGGCCGAGAAGAGGGGGACAGTATAGAGAGGGCGGCGGTGGCCGGGTGCAGTGACAACCCTCTCCGCCGGGGGGTGGCCAGGCGTGTCGGCGGTAAAGCGCCGGATGAAGGTTACGGCATCCAAGACATTCACCATGGCCTGGGTAGGTGAAGGAGAGATGCAAATATTGAAGGGGAGGGTTAAGCCAGGACCAAACAATATAGAAGGGCAAGACCGGTAAAAGGAACCTGGCGGTTCATTCATTTATGGGCCGCCAAAATGAACTGCTGAGGAGCCAACCCCACCTGCAATCTTAGGTGAATATACAGATTTTCCGGTTTCTTCTACCCCGACATAGCAGCCTTAATTTTGCTACCCCAAATGCTACCCCACAATAAATAAGGGGCTGGCCTCAGCAGCTAACCCCTTGATATCCCTGGAGCCGGCAGTCGGATTTGAACCGACGACCTGCTGATTACGAATCAGCTGCTCTACCACTGAGCTATGCCGGCTTGGGGCTTATTTTAGCCGCTCCCCGTCTATTTCGCAATGGTCATGGCTGTTCATAAATGCTTATTTTGACCAGAAGTTGAACGCGCTTAGCAACCCAAATGCCCCCAGTTTTTAATATCTATACAAGAGACTTGTTCGGATTGAACCATTGACTGGTCCTTCGTCAGTGTCTGGAATGATAAGAGCCAGTAAGGGAGCGTCATTCCAGTACAACGCTATTTTCTTCCGGTCGGGCGGGCCCCCCACCATCAGTCCCAGCACCAGCCCCCCATCCGCCCGAAGTCAAATTCTGCTCCCAAAGGCCCCGGAGTGACGGCAAAAATGGGGCCAGCGCCGTGGCGACTCTCCCTGCCGGCCAACAAGGGCTGAAACGTGTTTTGATTATGGTGCTAGTATATCAGGAGAGGCAGACCCCCTCAAACCCGGTTCTGCCAACCCCTGCCGCGATTAGATGACAGGTTAGAGCCACCAGCCAAGGGGATTTCCAGAGATTTTGAAAAAATTTCAATTATGACATTAATAGTGTTGACATATATACTGATAATGCATATATTTAAAGCATGAACTTTTTGGAGGCCAAAGCGGAGCTCGAACGGCACCGTGACCGGGTCGATATCAGGCTCGACGAGCTGGTGGACATCGCCAACCACCTCATCAGCCTGGTGGTTCCCGAGCAGCCCAGCGACCGGGTGACCGAAATCTTAAATGAGCGCACCCTGCGGTATTACATCGCCGAAGGCCTGATCGACCGGCCGTTAGGGAAGGAAGGCACAGCGGCCCTCTATGGCTACCGCCACCTCTTGCAGATTCTGGCGGTCAAGTTGCTGCAAGAGAGTTTTCTCCCTATCCGTCGCATAAAAGAAATCTTGGCCGATAAAAGCAACGAGGAGATGAAAATGATTCTGGACGGGGGGCTGGAGGGTGAGGTCACGAATCTGCGCCGAGCTTGCCGTCAGCCTTTAAGTGATATCTCTTCTCCCCGGGTGGCGAGTTCCAGCCAGCGGCGGCTCATGCTCCAGAAACCGGCAGCGCCATGGAGGTCGAGCTTTTTTGGACATAAACCTTGCTCTCTCAGGAATAAGGTTGGTGAGGATATAGAAGCTCCCTTTTCCATTCAAAATTCCTGGCACCGATTCGTCCTGGGGGACGGCGTGGAACTCCACGTTCGCACCGACCGCAAGGGAGAGTTGCGGGCCTCCGAAATCAGGAGGATGGTGGAAAAACTACTCCAATCGTTGAAAGGCAAATGAAGGGTCAGTCGAGGCAGAAACTAAAGGCCGAGAAGGGATAATCACGGATAATCACCCAAGGAGGTTCAAATGCTGTTAAACATTTCTCCTTACCTGAAGGGCTTGGAGCTGAAACCGGAAGCCAATTTCGAGAATATGACAGTTTTCCCCCTGTTCCATGAAAATGGACCGGGGGTGAGCTACCTCACCCTGGACGAAGCCCTGGACCTCAGGGACATTGAGGTGATCGAGGTGAGTGAGTCGGGCGAAGTGCCAAATCTGCTGGTGACCAACAAGGCTGAGATCCCTATCTTGATTCTGGCCGGCGAGGAGCTGGTGGGGGCCAAGCAGAACCGCCTGGTCAACGCCACCTTCCTGGTGGCCGGGCAGAGCAAACTAACGGTGCCGGTGTCCTGCGTGGAGGAGGGCCGCTGGAGCTACCAGGAGCGGTTGTTCAAGAGCCAAAAGCGCATGTCTTCGCCCCAGCTCCGCTCCAAGGTCCAGGAGGATGTTTTCCACTCGCTGAGGGAGAGACGGGGATACCGGGCGAACCAGTTCCGGGTCTGGGAGGACATCTCCGCCAAATCGGCCCGCTTACAGGTGCATTCCGACACCCTGGCTATGGCGGCCCTGTACGAGTCTTATGACGACCGCTTAAGGAATTACACTAAGCATTTTCTGCAACTCCCGGGCCAAACCGGTTTTCTGGCGTCCCTCAACGGCAGCCCGGCAGGTCTGGAGCTATTTGATACCGCCGACCATTTGGTCAAGTACTTTGACAAGCTTATCCAGAGCTACGCCCTGGATGCCATTGATCTGAAAACGCAAAAGGCGCGCTCATCCCCCCAAGCGTCCAAAGAACGGGCCGAAAGGTGGGTGGCCGAATTGAAGATTGCCCCAGTTGCCGTCAACCCCTCCCTGGGACTGGGGAAGGACCTC
>DYLF01000089.1:0-5327 GCA_020722205.1 Desulfobacca acetoxidans | reverse complement strand
ATTGAAGATTGCCCCAGTTGCCGTCAACCCCTCCCTGGGACTGGGGAAGGACCTCAGAATTGAGGGCAAGGGGTTTGTGGGCTCCGGCCTCCTCCATGATGAAACCCTGGTGTATCTTTCTATTTTCGCCAGGGCCGAAGAAGGTAGGCAGGAAAGGTCAGGCTCCCGCGTGGCCCGGGCCAGCCGGCGGGTAATCTTCAAATAGCTAAAACTGTGGTAAACATCACCAAACTGCTCATTGCTCCCTGAGAGGTTCAGAATGTAGGGCCGACACCATTTTTGTGTTACTTATCCTGTTGTTATGAGATAGTTACTTTTCTACCTGTGACGGCATCATTCTGAGCTGGCTATCGATCCGGCTTTTGTCTGGCGGAGAGTCTGAAAAGTCAGCTGCCCGTTAGACTCTACTCCCGCCAAAATCCCTCCCCTTCCCTTGACAGTGGGATTAACCTCCGGTAAGTTTTAGAGGATTAGGAGAATCCCTTATGATGCGCGCCATTCGTTGGAAATTTTTGTTTCTCTTCTTCCTTACCATCGTCTCCCTGCTCCTGGTTCTGCCTTCTTTGCCGGTCAAGCTCCCCGACTGGTGGTATAAGCACGTCAGCCGCGGCCTGAATCTGGGTCTGGACCTGAAAGGCGGCATGCACCTGGTCCTGGAGGTGGACCTCAAACAGGCCATCAACCACGCCCTGAACCGCACGGCCCAAGAACTCACAGAGATGGCCGAAAAACGCGGCCTGGCGCTGAAAGTGGGCGACGCCGACAAGGAAATCCTCCCCCTCACTTTGCTCAACAAGGATGAACAGGCCACTTTCCAGAAGTTCCTGAAGGAGGAATTCCCTTATCTGGAGTTTCAGCTCCCCAAACGCCAAGATGGCAGCCTCCATTACACCTTCACCTTGAAACCTGAGGAAATCAAGCAGCTTCAGGAGCGCACTCTGGCCCAGAGCCTGGAGGTCATGCGCAACCGCATCGACCAGTTCGGGGTGGCCGAGCCGGTCATTGTGCGCCAAGGCACCGACCAGATCGTGGTGCAGCTCCCCGGCATCCAAGACCCGCAACGGGCCATGGATCTCATCGGCCAAACGGCCCAATTGGAATTTAAACTGGTGGATGACGTCACCGCCGTCAACCTCCCGGAACTGATAGAAAACGCTCTCAAAGACGGTAAACTCAAGCCCGGCTACTCCCGGGAAGAGCTGAATCAGGCCCTGGCTGACAAGATTCCCCCGGATGACGAAATCTACATCGAAAAACGTCTGGACCGGGAATCCGGCCGCATCGTCAACGTTCCTCTCCTCCTTAAAAAGAAAGTCCTCCTCTCCGGCGACGCGGTCAAAAATGCCGCAGTGCGCATCGGCGACTACAACGAGCCCTATGTGTCCGTGGACTTCAACCGCCGGGGGGCCAGCGAGTTCGCCCGCCTCACCGGCGAAAACGTCAAACGCCGCCTGGCTATCATACTGGATAACATAGTACGTTCCGCCCCCGTCATCCAGGAACGCATCGGCGGCGGCAAGGCCCAGATCACCGGCTCCTACACCTCCGAAGAAGCCCACGACCTGGCTATTGTGCTCCGAGCCGGGGCTCTGCCGGCCACCGTCAAGATCGTCCAGAACATCACGGTAGGCCCCACCCTGGGTCTGGATTCCATTAGGAAAGGTTTTTATTCCGGCCTCCTGGGCGCCGTATTGGTTATCGGCTTCATGATCTTCTACTACCGCTTCTCCGGCTTCATCGCCGATTACGCCATGATCTTGAACGTCATCATGCTCTTGGGGGCCCTGTCTCTGCTGAACGCCACCCTGACACTCCCCGGCATCGCCGGTATCATCCTCTCCATCGGCATGGCCGTGGACTCCAACGTCCTCATCTATGAACGCATGCGGGAGGAGTTCCAGACCGGCAAACCCCTCAAAACCGGTATAGACGGCGGCTATGACAAGGCCTTTTGGACCATCATCGATTCCCATGTCACTACCCTGATCACCGCCTTTGTCCTTTTCATCTTCGGCACCGGCCCCATCAAGGGCTTTGCCGTCACCCTCTCCCTGGGCGTCATCCTCAACCTCTTCACCGCCTTGTTCGGCACCCGGGTGGTTTATGACTGGCTTCTCATCAAACGCTGGCTTAAGCGGCTGAATTTCTTTTACTTCTTAGACAAACCCAACCTGGATTTCATCAGTTGGCGCAAATATGCCTTCGTCATCTCCGGTGCTTTGTGCCTCCTGGGAATCATCGCCTTTGTCCAGCTCAGCCGGGGACATGGCAACCTAGGCGTCGAGTTCAGCGGCGGTGCCATGGTGCAATTTGAAGCCGCTCAGACCTTTACGGTTAACGAAGTGCGCCAGGCCCTCAATACCGAAGGCTTCGGCCACGCCGAAATTCAGCCCCTTGAAGGGGGCCGCGGTCTCATGATCAAAGTTAAAAAAACCGCTGCGGGCGTAGGCCAGGAAGCCGACAAGCTTGCGCAAGTCCTCAATAAGTCTCTCCCCCAGAATAAGTTTACCGTCGTCGGCACCGCCGAAATCGGCGCCTCCATCAGCAAAGACCTGCGCAATAAGGCCATCATCGCCATCGTCATCTCGCTGATCGGCATCATCGTTTACCTCGCTTGGCGCTTTGAGTTCATCTTCGGCCTCGCCGCCGCCGCCGCTACTTTCCACGACGTCCTGACCGTCCTCGGCGTCTTTTATCTCCTGAACAAGGAGATCACCTTGTTGGTGGTCACCGCCCTCCTCACCCTGGCCGGCTACTCCCTCACCGACACCGTGGTGGTCTTTGACCGCATCCGGGAAAACCTCGCCCGCCGCCGCGGTACCCTCGGAGAGATCATCAACACCAGCGTCAACGAAGTGCTGTCCCGCACCATCGTCACCAGCGTCACTGTCTTTTTGGTGGTGCTGGCCCTCTACCTCTTCGGCGGCGTGGTCCTGGCCGACTTCGCCCTGGCCATGCTCTTAGGGGTTGTCGTTGGTACCTACTCTTCGGTCTTCGTCGCCAGCCCCATTGTCTTCGCCTGGCGCAAAGAAGTGAAACGCGTGGAAGTCAAACGGGAAAAAGTGATCGAACTCGCAGCCCAGAAGCAGAAACGCCAGGAAAAGAAAACCGCCCCCAGCCGTAAAAAAAGAGGCAAAAAGTAGGAGAGGTAAAAGTGTTCTTAAATTTCCTCTCCCTGGAGGGAGATGATTAGGATGAGAGTGGATAATTAATCCAACTTACGCTCCGAGTAACATCTCATTTTTCACACGATCAACCGGTTGAAATATCACGCCCCATTTTAGAACTAAGCGAATGCGTAGCTTAAACCCGCAAACCCAAAACCCATTCCCAAAACCCAGAACCCAGAACCCGGAACCCTCCAAACCCAAGGCCTTGGTGCTCTACGGTTACGGTCTGAACTGCGACCACGAAACCGCCTTTGCCCTGAAACAGGCCGGGGCCCAAGCCCTACGGGTCCATACCAGCGATCTCTTGCATAATCCGGCCCTCCTGTGGGACTACCATCTCCTGGCCATCCCCGGGGGCTTCAGCTGGGGCGACGACCACGGCGCCGGAGTCATCCTTGCCCTCCGCCTCAAAATCGCCTTGGGCGAAGCCCTCCATGACTTCGTGCAGGACGGCCGCTTGGTCATCGGCATCTGCAACGGCTTCCAGGTCCTGGTGAACCTGGGCCTCCTCCCCGCACTACCCGGCCGCCGGGGGAAACGCCTGGCAGCCCTCATCACCAACGACTGCGGCAATTTCCGCGATGCCTGGGTGCACCTAAAGACCCTGCCCTCTCCTTGCATCTTTACTCAGGGGTTGGCTCGGCTGGAACTACCCATCCGCCATGGCGAAGGCAAGTTTTTCACCACCCCCGACATTCTGGCCGAACTCCAAGAAAACCAACAGATTGTGCTGCAATACGCTACCCCAGAAGGTCAACCCGCAGCCGGTCGCTTCCCCGACAACCCCAACGGCTCCCTCCTGGACATCGCCGGCCTCTGCGATCCTACCGGCCGCGTCCTGGGACTGATGCCACACCCCGAAGCTTACATCTTCGCCACCCACCACCCCCACTGGACCCTCGATAAGGAAAGATACCGCCGCCAGGGACGACCCTACCCGCAACGGGAGGGCGCCGGTCTGACCTTCTTTAAAAACGCTGTTAATTATCTGGCCTCACGTTTCGCTTTGTAAAATAAGAAAGAGCGAATAAAGAAACTGTCACCTGGTCACGCTCTCACATCCTCCCCCAATAACAACTCCAGAAAAGCTTTCTTATAGGTGTTCAGAACCTTGTCCTTTCTCATCAGGACTGCCAGAAAATCCGGCTTTGCATAGTGGCCCAACGGGATGAAAGCCAGCTTCCTCTGGTTCTCCAACCCCAGGCCCCTGACAATGGTAGCAAATGAAATCCCCAGCCCCAGTTCCACATACAAAGAGCTCAATTCCACATAGGATGATTCCATGATGACATGATAATCCAAGCCCTCTTTATTAAGCAGTGCCTCCAGGCTCCGGCGTCTTGAGGGTTTTTGGCTGGGAGGCGGCAGAATCAACGGATACCGCGTAATGTCCTGAAGACGCACTTTCTTTAACTTGGTGAGCGGATGGTCCGGGGGAGTCAAAAGAACCATTTCCACCGGGTGCCAGCGCTGGGTCTTCAGATCGCGGGGAGCCGCCGACGCCAAGGCAATCCCGAAGTCCGACTCGCCGCTCCGCACCAACTCTATCACCTCCCGCTGAGAACGGTCCAGAATACTCAGCCGCACCTGCGGAAACAATTGGCGGTAAGTACACAGCACCTCCCGGCACAGATGATATAAAGTGGTGAAGGGCGCGGCCAAGCGCAGCTCACCGACCGGCATGCCCTTCAGCTCCTGCAGCTCTTCCAGCAACCCGGCCCGCGCCGTGAAGATGGCTTGTGCAAACCTGAACACCCTCTCCCCCGCCTCAGTGAGCCGAATCTTTCGCTTACCGATTCTTTCCAGCAACTGACAACCCAACTCCTCCTCCAGGGCCTTTACCTGCTGGCTCAAGGCCGACTGGCTGCGAAAGGTGGCCTGAGCCGCCCGAGTGAAACTGCCCAGCCGGGCTACCTGCCGAAATCCCGCCAACTGCTGCCACTCCATAATACTTTCCCCTGTCCCTGAATTTCAGCTGCTTAGTTCAGAGAAACTAATATAATTTATACTTTTTTGAGATCGGCCCCTTTAATATATATAATTTATTCTAAACTATTTATTATAATTAATGAGTATTATTAATTCTTAACCCCGTTGTATTGTCTTACTCATGGCAGATTGTGAAAAAAAAAGCGGGTGTCGTACCCGCCCATTGAT
>DYLF01000166.1 GCA_020722205.1 Desulfobacca acetoxidans | reverse complement strand
GGTTAAGTATAAATTAAGATAGGGTATGCCCAAAGTGAGGTGTTCATGACCAGTTATCGGACGGATAAGATTCATGCCCTAGAGTTTGGCTGCCAAGCGCCTTTGAGGTTTTATGAGCACTGCTCAGCCTGTCCCAGGTTCGGTGACGGGTGCCCGGACCTGGGTTTGGGGAAAGAAATCCTACGGGGGAAAAAGAAAATCGCCTACGACCAGGTTACTTCAGAAGATGAAGTGCCGGTAGGCTCCTTCAAATGCCTGGCGCCGCTTTATTATTTTGAGAAGACCCGCAGTGCCTGCGCCCATTTGGGGCGCTGCCGGGAGGAGGGGTTGCTTTTGGCCTTGCTGAGTGGCAAGAAGAAGCTGGATTACAGCCAGACGGAGGTGATCCCCTTGGCGGCCCGCCGGGCCAAAAGGCTGGCGGCGACGGCGGCAAAGGTGGCGAAAAAGGCGAGCTCCTGAGCCAACCACCATCCATGGGAAGCATTGCCGAAAGGCAGAGCCGGAAGGGCTCTGCCTTTTTGCTTTTGGGAGAAAGGTTGATTTACGTAAGGCGGAAGGATTATTGCAGTTTAGAAACCAATGCGACAAACTCCAAGGCAAAAGAATGTCTGGGAGGTAAAATCAGCAAGCGGTAGCAGGAGGAGGGATCTCAGAAGCCGGTAAAAAGGAAATCCGGGGCGACAAATTGGTGGTCACGTTGGTCTTTCTGGGAGCGGATCCTTTTCCCCCCATTCGGGTGAGAACGCCGTTCCTACTAACGCCTTGCTGTCTGGAGACCGCAGAGGCGAAGGCAGCGGGCTGCTTCCCGGTGGGCTTGATCTTCGGAGAACCCCAGTGCGACTTCCTTAAAAGTTGTGACACGCTGGGGCAGGGGTAGTTGGGGCATTGTTTCCCGGGGCTGGGGTGACAGGGGATGGCGGGGGGGGTAGGGGATGGCCTGCCAGGGGCCGGGACGGCCATGACGCAGGTCTTGGCCGGTGAGGTAGCGGTGAATGGAGGCGGCTGCTTCCTTCCCGGTGGCGACGGCGGCCACCACGGTGTAAGGTCCGCTGACGATGTCGCCTCCGGCGAAGACGCCAGGGAGGGCAGTGGCGCAGGTTACCGGGTCGGCGGCCAGGAGATGTTGGGGTGAGATTTCCAGGCCGGTGAGGGAATTAAGAACACCCAGGTCTGCGGTCTGGCCGATGGCGGGGATGACCGCCTCTGCCGGGAAGAAGAACTCCGAGCCTGTCAGGGGCACGGGCCGCCGACGGCCGGAGGCATCCGCCTCTCCTAACTCAAGGCG
>DYLF01000088.1 GCA_020722205.1 Desulfobacca acetoxidans | reverse complement strand
GGTTATTATGTTCCAGGTAAAGGTGGAAGGCATTGGTAGTGATGACGAACCCCCGGGGCACTGGCAGGCCGGTGGCCACGAGCAGCCGGCCCAAAGTATGGGCCTTGCCACCGGCCAGCATGAGGTTTTGGGCCGCCTCCTCCAATGACAAGGTATAGGGGGGGGAGGAGATTTCGGCGGGCAAGCTGATGGCCGCGGTGAGTGAGGCCGCCAACCGCGCAAAGCCCCGCTCAAGGTCATCATAGGCAGTGGGGTGCATAGCCGATAAAGACCTGAGCAAGGCACTGGTGGACCAGACAAGCGCCCGCACCAGGCTCTGAACCCTGGCCCAATCTACCGGAGTATTGGCATGTTGGATTTCCTCAAGCTCGGTGAGGAGTTCCAAGCTCTTTTTATCATGGCGGAGCAGTTCTTTAAATGACTCATACTTGTGGCGCAGCAGCTTGTTGGGGGAAAAAATATGCAAGGTCCAGTAATGGAAGAGACGCTTAAGATTCATATGGCCTAACCAGGCTGGGGGTCAGTCTCCAGGGCGCTGGCCACTTTTTCCTCCAGCTCGTCCTTATCGATAGGTTTGATGCAGTAATCGAAAGCCCCCAGCTCCTGCGCCTGGCGGGCTGTTTCCAATGTGGGATAGCCGGTGAGCATAATAATTCGGGTGTGCGGGGAGACTTTCTTCATCTCGGTGAGGACTTCGACGCCGCTCATTTTCTTCAGCCGGATATCCAAGATGGCGACGTCCACCGGATGAGATCCGATGTAGCGCAAGGCCTCCTCTTCCTCGGTGAAAACCGTCACCTGGTGATCTTTGCGTTCCAGGATGCGCTTGATCATGACGCCTGCGTCCAGGACATCATCCAGCACGAGGATATGGCCCATAACCCCTCCGTAAGGCGTTAACCTACTGAATAAACGGTTGCCAGGTGCAGGTCAGGTGTCAGCTCTGCACAGGAATCTGTTTCCGGATTATCCGGCGAGATCGGCAGCTCCACCAGGAATACGCACCCCGGACCTGGCGGTCTTTTTCCTGGCTGGTGTTCGCCTTGAAAGGCCGGTATGGCCGGGCTGATGGCAGTAATTGCGCCATGGTGGTCCTGAATGATGCCGAGGGATACCGACAACCCCAAGCCGGTGCCGACGCCGGGGGCCTTGGTGGTGAAGAAAGGGTCAAAAATCTTGGATTTGTCTTGGGTCTGGATACCGTTGCCGCTGTCGGCCACCGAGACCAGCACCCGCCGTCCCTGGGGGCAAAGTTTGGTTTTCACCCAGATGGTGCCGTCCTGGCCGATGGCATCAAAGGCATTATTCAATAGATTGATCCACACCTGTTTGAGCTTTTCCTGGTCACCGGTAATGGGAGGCAAAGCGGGATCCAGGTCGGTGACGATGTCGATCCAGTGCTGTTTGAAGGTATGACGCACCAGGTGAAGGACTTCGGCAATGGATTGGTTGAGGTCCATTTCGGCCATTTTGCTTTGAATCTGTCGGGAAAAACTCAAGAGGTCGCCGACGATGCGTCGGCAGATCTGGGCTTGTTTTTCAATAATGTTCAGGTATTCGTGACTTTCCGAGTCCGGGGGCAGGTCTTCCAGGAGCATCTGGGCATAACCGAGGATGATGCACAAGGGGGTATTGATTTCATGGGCCACGCCGCCGGCCAGCTTTCCCAGCTGCTCCATTTTCACAGTTTGCACCAACTTTTCCTGGTACTGTTTAATTTCGGTGATATCCCGGGCGGTTAAGAGCAAGCCGGCAATCCGTCCGCTATCATACACCGGCATCTTGACCATATGAAACCAATGTGGCCTGTGGTTGCGAGTTATCAGGATCTCTTTGCTCATGGGGGTGCCGGAGTTGATAATTTGTTGATCTTCGGCTTGGTGTCGGGCGGCCTGTCGGGGGAAGATTTGGGCATCCGTCTTCCCCAGGACATCCAACGGGGCCAAGCCGAAGAAGCGGCAAAAAGCGGGGTTGACCGCCCGATAAACCAAGTTTTCGTCCTGCAGACTTACCAGGTCCGGGGTGACGTCCAGGATGGTTTTTAGAATTTGCTGTTGTCTGGTAAGATTTTGCTCGGCCTTTTTGAGGTTTTCGATATAGGCGTGCAGATTGAGCGCCATAAAATCGAAGGCCTCGGCCAGGCTCTGGATTTCGTCGCCTCGCAGTTGGCGGTAAACTTCGCATTGCTGACAAGCCTGGATTTTTTGTTCGAAACCGCCGGCGGCGCACTCGGGGCACATGGTGCCCACCAGGTACCAGCAACGGCGGCGGGGATCACCATAAGCGGGGCATTCGGGCTGCTGGCACTCTTTAATTTCCCAACAATTGCGCTTTAGTCGAGGTCCGGTCTGGAAGTCCAGATTACCCTTGACTATTTCTTCGGCGGATTGGCGGAGCGTGTCCAGGCGGCGGGTGACAGTGCCGGCGAACACGGTGCCCAATACCACCGCGACCAGTCCGGAGCCGGCCGACACCATGATAATAATAAACAAGAGCCTGGTTGCTGCAGCCTGCGCTTTGATCTGGGACAACCCTAGCCGTACTACGCCCAGCTGCGCGTCGGCGATGGTGATGGGGATAGCAAAATCGTAAACCAGCTCCTGTTTTTCTTCCCCCCCGATATCCAGGAGTTGCGTGTGCTGTCCAGCCCCTAAGGGCAATCGATGGGCGTTTTTGAGCTGCACAGGGAAACCGCTCTTAAAGGTATGGGCTAAGACCTGGCCGGTCCTGTCCTGAATAAAGGCATAAATAATGTCGTCGCTGGATTCTTTGACTTCGTCCACCATGTTTTTCAGGCGCAGGAAATCGAGGGCCAGCAAGGGGTCGGCAGTCCGCGTCGCCAGAGACAGACTGAGGCTCAAGCCCCGCTTTTTGATTTCGCCCAGCATGGCCTGGGTGGCCATCCGGCTCACCAAAACGGCGGACAGCAGGCCAAAAGTCAAGACCACGGCGACGATGCCTAAAATTATCTTGCTGCGAAACGACAGTCTGGTTAAGAAACCCATGGTTGTCCTGACTGCTATGGTGTGAGTTCGTCTCTTTTGCCCATTAAGGGAAGGGCTCTTGCCGCCCGCCAACCATAGCTCTCTTTCTCTTTTCACCAGTCTGCATCGAATTTAGGGTCGTCCACCGGCCTCCACGCTCTCCGCCAACTTCCGCACCGGGTTGAAATCGGCGTCCTGGGCGGGGATGACGGCTATAAAGCCGGCTTTTTTCAGAATGGTCTCATGTTCCGGGTTGTGGATGTTCAGGGCCAGCAGGGCTTGTTTGATCCGGTTGACGACGGCGGGGTCCAGACCGCGGCGGGCGGCATACACCCAGCCCGGATACCAGGGGGAATAGGCCAGTATGCGAATCTGCTTGAGATCGATCTTATCTGCCAGGATATTCAGGGTGCCTTCCCGGATCATGCCCACGTCGTACTTGCCGGACAGGACCGCCATGACCACCTTCTCCTGTTTGCCTCCCGGGCCGGGGGCGAAGGAGATTTCAGCAAAATCCTCTTTGCGCAGTCCGTTTTCCAGGACCAGGCTCCAGGGATAGAGAAAGCCTCCGGCGGAGGTGGGGTCCACGGCGATCAAGCGTTTGCCTTTCAGATCAGCCAAGGTCTTGATGTGGGGGTGGTCGGCGCGGCAGATTATCTGCCCCCGGAAATTTTCTTTACCGACGGCCTCGACGATCCGGGCGAAGGCCCGGGCCCCGTAGCGGTCGGCGATCTTCACATAGATAAACGGGTTGCTGAAGGTGAAGTCAATCAATCCCCGCCCCACCATGTTCATGTGTTCGTCAAAGGTGTCCGGAAAGACCTGGCGGATGGTCAGACCGGTCGTTTTGCTCAGATAGTCGATGACCAGATGGTGACGTTCATAGGAGACGGTATGGGAGTATTGGGGGAGATAGGCATAGGTGAGGGCTTTTTCGGGCCGGTAAACCGTGGCTTCCTCTCGTGATGAGAGGTCGATTTTTTTGACCGGCTCCTCTTCGCGGCAGGCGCCCAAGAGAAAACAGGTCACCAGCACCAGAGCCCAGAAGGGGGCAATCAGCCCTGTTCCCGATTTCCCGGGTGGGCACCAGCAGTGGCGGGCTGGCTTATTTGGCCGGACGTAACTCATCAGAATTAATTTTATAATGTTTCAGCCATTTCCACAAAGTCACCCGGCTTATTCCCAAGATTCTGGCGGCTTCCCCTTTTTTACCATCGGCTTCCTGTAAAACCCGCAGCAAGGCCTCTTTGTCCTTCCTGGCAACCTGCGAGTTTCCAGCCTCTCCATGGAGCCGACCTCCTCTTGAGAAGGACAAGTGAGCGGGCAGGTGTTCCGGCAGGATCTCACCGCCAGGGCAGACTAAGACCGCAAACTCCAGGGCATTGATCAGCTCCCGGACATTGCCCGGCCAGGGATACTCCGCAAGGAGTTCCAGAGACTGCCTGCTCAAGGTGGTAATGGCTTTATTGCTTCTGAGGCAGGCGCGCTCCAAAAAAGCTGCGGCCAAGAGAGGGAGATCATCCCGGCGTTCCCGCAAGGGCGGCACGTGAATGGGGAAGACGTTAAGGCGATGGAACAGGTCTTCCCGGAAACGACCCTCTGCCACCCGCTGCTGAAGATGAGGGCTGGTGGCGGTGATCAGGCGCACATCCACCGAGTGAGATTGCTGACCCTGGCCGAGGTGAATGGTTTTCTCACGTATGGCCCGCAACAGCTTGGCTTGGATGGTGGGAGGCAAATCGCCCACTTCCTCCAGGAAGAGGTCGCCGCCGGCGGCCGCGGCGAATTGGCCTAAGCCGGTGTGGTCGCCATCGTGCAGTACACCCCTGCTGGGGCCGAAAAGCTCCCGGTTCAGAACCGCTTCCGGCATCGCCTGGCAGTTCACCCTGATGAAGGGTCCTTGTTTGCGTGCTCCCAGGCAATGGATGGCCTGAGCCACGAGCTTCTTACCGGTGCCACTCTCCCCATAGATAATTACCGGTGCCTCAGTCCGGGCGGCGGCGGCGATGAGGGAGAAGAGCCGGAGCATGGGAGGCGACTTGCCCAGGATGCCCTGATAACCCTCTTCCTGCCGCAGTTCCCGCTGCAACCGGAGGATGAGCCTCTCCTGAGCCGCCACTTTGCTGATGTCCAGAAATGTTTCCAGTGCCCCCAGTACCCGCTGGTCGTCATCCAGAATTAAGGCCGCCCGCTTCCTGATATGCCTGAGGGTACCGTCTTTGCCCACCAGAACGCAATTTGAGGAAGAAATCCCTCCCTCCTGAAAGAGACGGCAGACTTTGTTGGATGGCTCCTCCCCGAAACCGAAGCAGTCGTCGGTTCTGACCCGGGCGCAGGTCTGGCCCAGGAGTTCCTGCCGGGTATAACCAGTGATTGCCTCCAGAGAGGAATTGACCGCCATGATGACGCCCTTGGGATCAAGCAAGACCACCCCTTCCAGCAGGGTCTCCATGAGCATTTCCCAGTGGGGTGCCAACTCTTTCTGGAACAAGAACATTTCCTCCTGCGGAGTCACAGCCATCTTTATGTTAATAATGTTAACACTTAACCTAAATATTAACAATAAAAAATAAATTTCAAGTAAAATAATAATTGACAATAAAATTAAAATACCTTAGACGTTAATAAAAATAACACAAAAAAAGTTAATTCGTCAAAAAACTGGAATTCCTGGACAAGACTGTGGGCGGGGGAAGTCCCCAGGGCGGAGCAAGGTTGAAGAATGGCTGGTGAAGCGGGAAGATGACTGCCGGTCTGGACGGGGAGAGTCATAGTAGGTTGTGTCCCGGGCAGACACGGTTGAGAAATAAAATCTAAATATCAAGGGGGGTTTGATTGATGAAGCGAAAATCCTGGGTAATGGTTGGTTTGGTAGTGCTCCTGGTGGCCTTGGCCGCGATGGTGTACTCGGCGCCGGCGGAGGCCGGCAAACTGGAGGAGGCTTTGGCCAAGACTCCCACCGGCACCGGTCCGGGTGAGGTCAATCTCGACGCCCCCAAGGGCTTGCTGGGCATTCCCGGGGCTCCCACCCCCTTCTGGTTTTACGGCCTTCTCTGGGGGATCTGGGTGGGGTGGATCTTCTCCACCGTAGGTGCTTTTGGCGGCATCATGGCCGGGGTGGGGCACATCAGCATTTTTGGGCTTGGTAATTATGCAGCCAGTTTTCGACAAACCAGCCCGGTATTGAACAAGTTGGTCACCGACTCTATCCGCACCTCCAATCAGTATCTGGTGGCTCTGTCGGCCTTGATGTCGTCGATTAACTATTATCGCATGGGTAGGTTAGTCCTGCCCTTGGGAGTGGCCCTAGCCATCGGCGGCATTGCCGGCGCTTATTTAATTCCGGTGCTCACCGCCGGCAAGATCAGCCTGAAGGCTTACGTGGGTTACTTCGGGCTTATTGTCTTTGTGATCGGTGCCTTTCTCTTATATGACACCACGCCGAAGGGGCAGGAAAGGAAGAAAAAGGCCAAGCAGGCAGCCCAGGCCTTTCAGGAGGCGGTGAAGAAAGGTGGCGAAGCGGCGGCCCAAGGGGTGCAAGTGAAGTCCTGGGGGATAACTCGGATCGATTTTTCCTTTTATGGGGTGGACTTCCACTTCAACCCCATATGGCCGTTGGTGGGTGGCTTTTTCATCGCCGCTCTGTCGGCTTTTTTGGGCATCGGCGGCGGGTTCCTTTACGTTCCCTTTTGTACTAATATTGTCAACCTGCCCATGTATGTGGTGGCCGGCACCTCGGCCCTGGCGGTGTTCATCAGCATGATCACCTCCATTTTCACCTTCATGTTCGTCAAGGGCACGCCCATTGACTTCTTGTTCGTCGGAGCCGAACTGGTGGGCATTGCCATCGGTTCGACGGTGGGGCCCTATACTTCCAAGTACATCCCTGACATTTGGTTAAAGCGGTTATTTGTGGTTCTTGCCTTATATGTGGGGCTCAAATATGTGCTGCGGGGCTTTTTCGGTATCAGCATTTAAAGGAGAGTAACCGGAAGGGTGGTAGCGGCCCTTTGGATCTGCGTTCCTCATGACTATGCATCCTTTTTACCAGGTTCTGGATCCATTTCTGATCTGGTGCTATCGTCTTACCGGCCAAGCTTGGCTGGACTATGTCCTGGGCACCTTTGTCCTGGCGGCCATTTGTCAGTTGCTGGGGAAGGCCACCATGCACGTGGTTTTGCTGTGCTCGGGGAGGCGCTTGGCGGAAAAGATGGAGGAAGCTGAGAATTATCAGGCTTTATCGATAGAAGCTTTAAAGGCGGGAGACAAAGGAGCATACGAAGCTGCCAACAAGTTGGCCAAGGAGGCTTTTGGGAGCTCATTTATGCATCAGCTCGCCTACTCGGGCGCCTTCCTGTGGCCGGTGTGCTTTGCCCTGGCCTGGATGCAGTATCGCTTTCTGGAGGTGGAGTTCCCGATCCCGGGGACCGATTGGTCCTTGGGTTACATCGGGTCTTTTATCATCATTTATGCCGCCGCCGGTTTTTTGGGCCGGCAGGGAAAACGATGGTTAAATCTTACCCGGAGGGGCGACAGGAATTCTGTTTTGAACCCGCCGGCAGTGGTAAAATGAGCAGTTGGGGGGCGACGTTAACGAACGCCAAACAAATGTTTCCTTAATGATTTTGCATCTTCACATCAATAAAGATTAATTAAGGAGGTCACCATGGGATTGCAGGAAACAATGAACGGCATTGCCGCCAAGAGCAAGGAGCAACTGACTTACACGGATATAAGAGATGCTTATATCTATTATATCCGATTGGATTTTGATCCGGTGGGCATCAGATTCTGTGCCGATGAGGCCGAGATTGCCAAGTACAAGATTAACGCCAAGGCTAAGGCCAAGCTGACCTATTGTCAGTACCTGGCCATGGCCCGGGGTGGACATAAGGCCATGTTCATGAGTCCCGATAAGCTGTTGTGTGAAAATGCCGAACCGGTGTTCGGATTTCGGGAACTGGATCAGGAAAAAGACACCAAAAGGCACATGAAATATCTGCGCAACGAGGAACTGGCCTGGCAGGCGCCGGTGGGCAAGGCCAAACTCCCCCTGAAAAAATACCTTGGCATCTATATCGCGCCTTTGGCCATGTTCGATGACACGGGGCTCGATCCGGATATCGTCTTTTTTATGTTGCTGCCTTATCAGGCCTACCATGTGCTCAATGACTATATGGGTGCCGTCGGGCGGAGCAGTCTGACCTTTAATCACACTCCCAATTCGGCAGTCTGTTCCGGGTCGGTGTGGGCCTTTAACAACCAAACGGCCAACCTGACCACCATGTGCGCCGGCAGCAAGACTTCCGGCAAAAGCGACATGTCCATGATGAACATCTTTATCCCTGGCACCCAGATCAAGGCCAGCGCCGCGCAATTGCTGAAGCGCATCTCCGAGATGGGTGGGCCTTCGGTTTTGGGGAAAGGTGGCCAACCGTGGCCGGGGCTTGATGTCTGCAAGGGTTGTCCACTGTTTAAATATGAACCGGTTCCCTGACATGTGCGTAAAAAGCGAAATATCTATCTTACAGGCTGCCAGCTTGGGGGGGGAGGGACTTTCTCTAGTTTTTGGGCTAGCCCCTTTCACTACCTA
>DYLF01000165.1 GCA_020722205.1 Desulfobacca acetoxidans | reverse complement strand
TTCGTAAAAAGTCGTCATTCCGGCGGAAGCCTGAATCCAGCGATTTTGTAACTATTTGAAAAGACTGGATTCCATCTCCCGGATTTAAGCATTCCGGGACAGGCTTCGCTGGAATGACGAATAACTCTTTCACCAGACTTTTTGCGAGACCATCAATGTTTATCATCGACATCTTCCAAAGGAGGACAACATGAAAAGACTCATGGTGGCAACGGCATTGGCATGTGTGTTGATGAATGGGGCGGTTTTTGCCCAGACAGGGAATGTGGCGAAGGAGCAGGGAGCCGCGCCGCAGACGGCAATGAAAGGAGATGCGGCACAGAAGCCAGCGGCCCCCATGGGGCCGGGCATGATGCGCCATGGCGGCATGGGGCCAGGGATGATGGGCGGCGGCATGGGTCCAGGGATGATGGGCGGCGGCATGGGTCCATGCGGCATGATGGATGGGATGATGGGTCCGGGCATAATTGGTGACCTTGCCCCGGAAGATCAACAAAAATATCTGGACGCGACCAGGGAGTTGCGCAAGAAACTGCACGACAAGAAGTTCGAATACGGCGAGGCTGCACGCAATCCCAAAACGGGCAAGGCTGACCTCCTCAAAATGAAAAAAGAGATGTGGGACCTCCAGCAGGACATTGAGAAGAAGGCCTGGGAATTCATGAAAGAATAGCGCGGCAATGCGGCAGGGTGGGAGATGAAAACGCGCCTCGGTTTTTGGAGGGCGTCTGGCCTGCGCCGCATCTGCCGCCTCAATACGTCTCTAATGCGTCTCTCCTGGCGGAGGAAGGGAATATGATGATGCCAGCCCGTTCAGGCTTGCCCGCAGTACCCTTCGCCCTCCCGGACGCAACCGGAACGGTGCATACCCTACAGGAGTTTCGCGGCCTATGGCTGCTCATGGTCTTTCATCGCCACCTGGGTTGACTGCCCTGCCGGGCGCACCTCTCGCAGTTGCGGGAGCGGGAAGACGCATTCACCAAGCTGAACGCGCGCATCGTGGTCGTCACCTTCGAGGCTGGTTACCTCGCCCGCCAATACATCGCCGAAACCGGACTTGCCTGGCCGGTACTGGTGGACGAAAGGCGCGAACTGTACCTGGCCTACGGCATGCTGGCCGCCTCGTTCTGGGATATCTGGGGGCCCAAAACCTGGTGGGCTTACCTCAAGGCCATCTTGCACGGCCAGAAATTGCATCGATCCAGTGGCGATATCTCCCAGCGCGGCGGCGATGTGCTCATTGACCCGGAGGGCGTTGTCAGGTTGCACCCTGTGGGCGAGGGGCCGGCAGACAGGCCTGCAGCGGCGGCGATTTTGCAGCG
>DYLF01000164.1 GCA_020722205.1 Desulfobacca acetoxidans | reverse complement strand
TGCTTTGTTGAGTAACTTTCTACTCCAACCTTCAGCCTCATTATACCCCCTACCCCCCGCCTGTCAACCCTCCGCGGCGGAGAGAGCCGGGGCTGGGGATGCACTCAAGCCCAGCATCAAGTTGTAGATCCAGACCTTAAGCTCAATCTCCTTCACCATCCGCTCAAACCTCTTCGCATGCACCACCTCGCCGAACAGCCGCTTGAATCCGGAAAAGAACGTCTCCACCATCCACCTCTTTCCATAGCCTACATGCTTCTTCCATCCTGGAGGATCTCTGAGGTAAGCTTGCACCACCTCCCCTCTAACTCCGCCACAGTTCGGATTAGAATCCTCCCGCACCTTGATCCCCGCAGAGATCCCCTCACCAGCCAAGAAATTGAAGTTGTCATGAGAGTCATAACTTCCATCCCCCAGGGCCTTCTTGACCTTCACCTTCTTCTGGGCCTTCCTTATCAAAGGTTTAAGCTTCTCCCCATCATGGGTCTGATCATCGGTTACTTCCAGGCTTACTGCCTGTTTGGTCTTGATATCGACAGCCACATGGATCTTGATGTATCCCTTCCGCTTCTTCCTCATCCACTCCCCGCGGTTGGTCACCTTGATCCCTGTGCCGTCCACAGCGATCACTACCTCCTCCCCCTCCCGAGGCTCGTAGCCTAGATCCAGGTCCAGCTTGGGGATGCGCAAGGACAAGGTGCTGTAGTCCGGAGCTGGAATGGAGATCAGCTTGCCTAACCCCCTGGCCAGTCCCTCCAGTTGACGGTAGGGCAAGCTGAAGACCACCCGTAGTGTCCCTAAGAACAGGATCAGGCTGTGGGGGTAGTGGAAGGGCCGCCCATTCTTCCCCAGGTTCATCTCTTGAAGTTCCTCTTGCCAGCCGGACAAGCTCTCCACCGCAAGGAGGATCTCACCCCGCTGGACGAGGTGCTCGTTGTATTCCTTCCAGTTCCTAGCAGGCTTTTTCCTCTCGGTCATTGCAGATCCCTCCACCGCCATCATAGCTCCTCGCACCCCAGTTGTTCAACACAGCACAAGGTTCCGGTGTTCCTGTTTGTGATGTGTTTTTCGTTGGCTATTTCGACCAGGACAGGGTTCCTGATTCTAATATCGGGCTGGCACTTCTCAACTCAACGCTTACCGTGCTCGTGGCCGATGTTCTGGGCAGAAAAACATATGGAATCGGCGTTATCTACCTTTACGGACCAGAGGTCAATGGTTTACTTCTATTGGATCCGGCCTTTCTAACGATGGATCATCAGAAAGCATTACAGCAAGCCTTCATTCAAATGAGCCAGCGCCCCATCCGCAGTATCTTCGAAGAACTCGGCTTCACCCTCTGCCGAGAGCGTCGTTGCCAGCAC
>DYLF01000087.1 GCA_020722205.1 Desulfobacca acetoxidans | reverse complement strand
GTGTGCCCCCTGACCTGAAGGCACCTGGCGCCCGCGGCGCCGGCTAATTGAGCAATCCGGCGCGCACTTCTTATTCCCCGGGGCAGACCTAGTCTGCCCCTTTTAACTGCCGCTGCTTTCCACCGATTTGCTCTCTTGTTCAGTGATCAATATTTCCACATGCAGGATAGGCGGCAGACGCCCGGCCAGGAGTTTATCTTACGATCCGGCGAGATCGAAGCGGTCCAGGTTCATCACTTTGTCCCACGCCGCGATAAAGTCGTGCACAAACTTTTCCTGGGAGTCCTCACAGGCGTAAACTTCCGCGATGGCCCGGAGCTGGGAGTTGGAACCGAAGATGAGGTCAATCCGGGTGCCGGTCCACTTGAGTTCGCCGGTGGCCCGATCATACCCCTTAAACACGTTTTCGTCTTCGGTGGCCTTCCATTCCGTTCTCATGTCCAACAGATTCACAAAGAAATCCGTGGTAAGGGTCTCCGGGCGCTTGGTGAAGACACCATGCGGAGATTTCTCGAAGTTGGCATTCAGGGCGCGCATCCCGCCTACCAGAACCGCCATCTCCGGCGCGGTCAGCGACAGCAGTTGCGCCCGATCAACCAGCAGCGCCTCTGCCGGCACGGCGTATCTGGTTTTGAGGTAGTTGCGGAAGCCGTCGGCCACCGGTTCGAGGACACTGAAGGAGGCCACGTCGGTTTGTTCCTGGGAGGCGTCGGTGCGTCCCGGGGTGAAGGGCACGCTCACCTCGTGGCCGGCATTTTTGGCCGCCTGTTCGATGGCGGCGCAACCGCCCAGGACAATCAGGTCAGCCAGGGACACCTTCTGGCCGCCGGACTGGGCGCGGTTGAACTCCTGTTGGATTCCCTCCATTATCTTAAGCACCTTCTGCAATTGGACAGGCTGGTTGACTTGCCAATCTTTTTGCGGGGCCAGGCGGATACGGGCCCCGTTGGCACCGCCGCGCTTGTCGGAGTTGCGAAACGTAGAGGCCGATGACCAGGCGGTATAGACCAGCTCCGAGACCGACAGGCCGGAGGCCAGGATTTTGGCCTTGAGGGCGGCGATGTCGGCGGCATCGATGAGCTTATGATCCAGGGGGGGCACCGGGTCTTGCCAGATCAGGTCCTCGGTCGGCACTTCGGGACCCAGGTAGCGGGACTTAGGGCCCATGTCGCGGTGGGTCAGCTTGAACCACGCCCGGGCGAAGGCGTTGGCAAATTCCTCGGGGTTCTCCAGGTAGCGCCGGGCGATGGGTTCAAAGAGCGAATCGTAGCGCAGAGACAGATCGGCGGTGGTCATCATCGGCCGGTGCTTCTTCGAGGGGTCGTGGGCGTCCACCACCATATCCTCTTCGGCCACGTCCTTGGCCAGCCACTGATAGGCGCCGGCCGGGCTTTTGACCAGCTCCCACTCGTATTTGAACAACACTTTCAGATAGCCCAGGTCCCAGGTGGTGGGGTTAGGCTTCCAGGCGCCTTCGATGCCGCTGCTAATGGTATCGCCGCCCTTGCCGCTCCGGAAGCTGCTCTGCCAGCCTAATCCTTGCTCCTCGATGGGGGCGGCTTCCGGCTCAGGCCCCAGATGGGAGGCCGGCCCGGCACCGTGACATTTGCCGAAGGTGTGCCCACCGGCCACGAGGGCCACGGTTTCTTCGTCATTCATTCCCATGCGCCGGAAGGTCTCGCGCACGTCACGGCCGGAGGCGATCGGATCGGGGTTGCCGTCCGGGCCTTCGGGATTTACGTAAATCAAGCCCATTTGTACGGCGGCCAAGGGGTTTTCCAGCTCCCGCTCGCCGCGGTAACGGCTCTTGGGCTTGTCGCTGGTCGCCAGCCACTCCTCTTCGGCCCCCCAATAAATGTCCTCTTGCGGCTCCCAGACGTCTACACGCCCGCCGCCGAAGCCGAAAGTTTTTAATCCCATCGACTCAATGGCGCAATTGCCAGCCAGGATCATGAGGTCAGCCCAGGAGATCTTACGGCCGTATTTCTGTTTGATGGGCCAAAGCAACCGGCGCGCCTTGTCCAGGTTCACATTGTCCGGCCAGCTATTGACCGGGGCAAAGCGCTGCAGGCCGGCTCCGGCGCCGCCGCGGCCGTCGCCGAGGCGATAGGTGCCGGCGAGGTGCCAGGCCATCCGGATGAAGAGCCCCCCATAATGACCGTAATCCGCCGGCCACCAGTCCTGGGAGTCGGTCATCAGGGCATAAAGGTCCTTCTTGACCGCCTCCAGGTCGAGTTTCTTGAATTCTTCGGCATAGTTGAAGTCCTTACCCATCGGATTGCTCAAGGAAGAATTCTGATGCAGGATCCTGAGGTTCAACCGGTTCGGCCACCAGTCCTGGATCGACCTGCCACCGCGCACCGCGGAGCCCATTGGCGGCTGCTTTTTGTTATCATTCATAAAGTTTTCTCCTTATAATTGTGCTTAATAAATAATCATTATCACTAGAAACTAATTATTTCTATTGTAAACTCTTTATCTTTCTTGTCAAGGTTTTAGTTGCTTGCTTGCAAGCCCGCTGGAGAATCGGAAGGGAAGTCCAGCCCCACGCCGTTCGAACTTGGAATCAGGAGCATCTTTTAGGAAAAGTATTGCTGCGCAAACCGGGCGAGCCCGGCTCGATGCCATATCGCTTCCCACCTTTAAAAATATCCTGAGTGGCGCAAATTAGGTTTGTTTAAAACTGTCGCCACTCAATTCTGGTATTGTCTTCAGCACCTTTAAAGGGTTATAATTACAAAAGGGATAATGGGATGGACCGGGATCGTCACCTGGAACTAGTGCGCATCCTGACCAGGCATTGTCTGGAGATTGCCTGTCCGGAGAAGCTGGCGGATTTCACCGAGGATTTTGCCGCCTTTGCGGTGACCGCCGCCCCCTGCAGGGTTGACGAGGGTGGGATAGTGTTTGCCCCACCGCCAGCCCCACCACCACCCCCCTCCCCCTCGGGTTTGGATACCACCCTGGTGGCCGGGATGTTTTTCAACGTGCTGGTGGAAGCGGAAAAGTTGCCAGCCAGACCTCCTGAGCGGGTAGCCTTTATCCGCAAGGAGGCCAAAAATTACCTGGTCACCCGGCTGGCCGGACAGATTTCCCTGTCCCAGTTTTTCCGTCTCCTGAACCTCATTGAACAAAGCGTCCAGCGCTACTTTGAGCACCTGGAAGGGGGCTGGCTTGCCCGGCCGTCCGCAGTTCCGACCCAGGTGGCGCCGGTGGACTCAGAGGAGCGCATCCAGGGAGAGGCCCTGCGCCAAGCGTTGGCCCAAATCACCCTCCTTCCCAAAGGCCGCCGCAAAATCACTCATGAAACGCTATGGGAGTTTTTCCGCGACACCCGTAGCGATTGGTTCCGCCTCCTGGATTTTGAAGAACGTTTCCGCATCAATAAAAAGACGGCTTGGGCTTACCTGAATCTGCTCCATAAGGCTGGTATTTTGGAACACAATAAGGAGAAAGCCAACAAAGTGCGCTATATTCTGGCGGCTCCTTTCCGTCGGTCGGGCTCGCCCCCCCCCAATGGCCCGTCCTCCCGCCAACAACCACCGTCGAACGGATAAAAGGCCTGCCCTTGGCCATACCGGGGGTGGTTTTTTCACCTGCGATCTTGATCTGCTGGCTATTTTTTCTTTCCCTTTCAGCGATTCTTATCATATCCTGCGCCCCAGAAAGTAAATAAGGCTGACAGCTCATGATCTTCCAGTCCATAGCCCATGGCTGCTAATAATCTTTCCACCCCCCATCGCATTCTTTCCAAACTGGCCTATCTGCTCAGCGCCCGCTGGGTGCGGGAGGCTTTACAGACGGTGTTCTTCATTTATCTGGCTCGGGTCAGCGCCGCCAGCTATGGTGAGTTTATGCTGGCTCTGGGGCTGGGGAGCATCCTCGTGTTGGTGGGGGAGTTTGGTCTGAATCTGCCTTTGGTGGGCCTACTCAGCCAGGCAAAGCATGATTCCTGGGAAACCCTGCTTCAGGTCAGCATTCTCAAGGGTCTGTTTTTGCTGGCGGCAGGTCTGGCGGCGTTAGTATTTATGGCTTGGCAGGACTATAGCCCGGCCTTACAACGGCTGATGCTGGTGATCGGCGCCGGGGTAGGATTGGAGGCGCTGGCCAGCACCTTTTTTGTGGCCCTGCAGGTGGAGGGGCGCCAACAATTTGAAGGGGCCACCAGGACAATGGGGGCGGCCGTGGGCTTTGGGTATGGCCTGCTCACCTTGGCCTTAGGGGCGCCGCCTTTGGTGATCGCCTGTTTTAAACTTATCGAAACCATCATTAATATCGGCGGCGGAGCGGCGGCTTGTCTGCCGGGGAATTGGCGCCGCTGGCCCGGCCTGACACCAGCCCGCCTGGGAAAGGTGGCCCAAAGCGGATTGATCTTCGCCCTGATTGAGGTGGCGGCGGTCATTTACAACAAGGCCAACCTCTTTTTTCTGCAGCGCTACGGGGGTTCCCAGGGAGTGGCGCAATACAGCGCCACCTGGCAGATGGTGGACGGCTTCTCCTGCCTGGCCTCCAATCTGCTGCTGCAGAGCGTGCTCTTTCCCATTTTTGTGCAGCTTTGGGAAGTGGACCGGCCGGCCGTCTGCCGACTGGCCCAGGATACAGCCCGCTGGCTGGTAACGGCCGCCCTGATCATCATGTTCATTCTGGCAGTGGAAAGCGACCGCTTCATCCCCCTGATTTATGGGGCCCATTACCAGGAGGCGATATGGATGCAGAAGTATCTGGTGGTCACCATTGTGTTTGCCTTTTTGCACAACCTGGCCGCCTTCCTGATGATCAGCATGCGGTTGGAAAGGCTCCTGCTGGTCTTTTACCTGGCCGGCTTGGTGCTCAATCTGCTCTGGTGCTCCCTGATTATCCCGCTGACGCCGCTTTTGGGCGCCGCCCTGGCCATGATCGTCACCAAGGGGGGGGTGGCCCTGCTCACCGTGTCTTTTACCCAGAAACGCCTGGGCCTCTTACCTCTTGGGCCCGTCCTGTCCCTGCTCCTGGCTGCCCTGGGTGGGCTGGCCCTGTTTTTCTTTACCAATAACTTCCTCCCCCGGGAAGTTGCCGAGATATCGGCCTTGCTGCCCCTGCTGACTCTGGCCGCCCACTGGTGGCGACAGCGCTCCCGCCTTTTTCCTTGACAGGTATGAATCCTCTCTGTTATTTAATCCAAGATGAATACCCGGATTTTGGCCAACTTTCTAAATAGACAAGGAAATTTCTCTTAAGCGGTTTTTACCCGCACAACCGGGGGAGGTTGCCCTCCATGACCACCGAGGTCGGTGGTCATGGACAAGCGGGGCCGCTTATCCTAACTGATAAGGAGAAACTGATGTCCGTGAGACCTCTGACGCCAGAAACCTACTATCGCATGCCCTGGAATCTGGCGGATAACGCCATCACCTGGCTGGAGCCCACCACTAAGTGCAACATGTTCTGCGAAGGCTGCTATCGGGATAAAGACTCCGGCCGCCATCGCCCTTTGGCCGACGTCATTGCCGAACTGGAAAACATCAAGAGGCTTAGGAAAACGGACGGCATCTCCATTGCCGGGGGGGAACCCCTTCTCTACCCGCAAATTGTGGACTTGGTGCGGTACGTGGCCTCCCAAGGCTGGAAGCCCATTATCATCACCAACGGTTCCTTGTTGACCCCGGAAATCATCAAGGAGTTGAAGAACGCCGGTCTGGTGGCCTTTACGGTGCACGTCGACTCCCATCAGAAGCGTCCCGGCTGGCCCGATAAGAGCGAAAAGGAGTTGAATGAGCTGAGGCTTAAGATCGCCACCATGATCCATGAAGCCGGAGAGTGCCAGATCGCCACGGCCTTCAACGCCACCATCTACCGGGACACCTTGCAGGATATTCCGCTTTTGACCCGCTTTGCGCAACAGCATCAGGACCTGATCCACACCATGGTCTATATCCTGTTCCGCACCGCCAAGCGACCGGCGCATCTGGAGAGTTATGTGGGCGGACAGGTGGTTGACCTTTCCGCCTTGGTCTATCATCTGGATTATTTGCAGGATTACGAAGATGTTACGGCTCAGGAAGTGGTGGATAAGATGCGGGAAGTAGACCCCGATTTTGAGCCCTGCGCCTTTTTGAACAGCAACGAGGATCCCCGGGTCACCAAGTGGCTCATCAGCACCAGCGTGGGGGAGAAAGACAAGGTGCTAGGCTATCTGGATGGAAAATTCTCCGAAATCATCCAAAGCTTTCACCACCTTTTGTATGGCACCTATATGGCCTACACCCGCCCTTGTTTGCTGAACAAGCCCCATATTCTTTTCCCTCTTGCCATTTTCAGCCAGGGCCTGCGCCGGGTGTTCGGCAAGTGGCTCTTCAACCCGACCCTCTGGGGCAAGCGCCTGTACCTGCAGAACTTTACCATCATTCAGCCGGTGGATATTTTGGAGGACGGCCGTATCGGCATGTGCGACGGCTGCCCCGATGCCATGTTTTATCAGGGTCGGCTGATCTGGAAGTGCCGCCTGGACGAACTTCTCAAATTCGGGCGCTTCATCCAATGCGCTCCCCGGTCGTGAGGCATTATCTATTTTGAGGGAGGGGGCCAGGGGCCGCACTTCCCCCGACCCTCCCCCCCCAACAACATCCTCCCGACAGCCAGGTCGGCAGTGCCATGAGATTATTTTTCTGGGCCTCATATACCTTCGGTCTGCTGTGGCTTTTGGTCTTTGTCCTCCAGGGGGGCAGGTACGTCCGCCGCAGTCTGACCTGGAGGTCCCCTTCGCCGTCCGCCGAGGAAGACCGTCTGCCTTGGCCGCCGGCGGCGCTCTTGGTGCCCCTGACGGGGCGGGATCAGCAGACGCGGTCCTGTCTGGTGTCACTGCTGACGCAAAATTACCCGGATTACACCGTCGTCTTTATCACCGCCGATCTGAATGACCCGGCCACCGACCTGGTGCGGGAGGTGCTGAGAGAACACCCCCGCGGCCGGCATGTGGTGAGCGGACCGGCGGTGAGTTGCAGTCAGAAAAATCATAACCTGTTGGCCGGCCTCAAGGTTCTGGGCCGGACTCCGGAAGTTCTGGTCTTCTGCGACGCCAACCATGTGGCCCCCCGTCACTTCCTCCAGGAGCTGGTGAGGCCCTTGGTCATGGGTGAAGCCTTGATGACCACGGGCTTCCACCGGATTGTGCCCGGCGACTTCCGGCTCCCCACCTTGGGGATGCTGGTCACGGTGCTGATCATACATCTGTGTCATGGCCATGCCGGGTTGGTGCAACCCTGGGGCGGCGCCACCGCTATCAGGAGGAGTGTTTTTGAGCAATACCAAATCCCCCGCCTTTGGGGCATCACCGTTGTGGACGACGTGGCCTTGGCCCGGCGGCTTAAACAGCACCGCATTCGGGTAAAGCCGGTGGCCGCCGCCTGTCTGGACACCCCGCTGGCCGGGCAGACTCTCTCTGGCTGGTTGACTTGGCTGACCCGGCAGTTTCTTTATGTCAAGTACTTCATGCCCGGCACCTGGCTGGCCACGGTGTTTTTGGCCTATTTTCTTGTGGTGCCGCCGTTGTTGGCCCTGGGGGCCCTCCTGGGCGGCGCTCTGGGTCTGACCTCCTGGGGCTTTACCCTGGCCGGGGGGGTTTACCTGCTTCTGCTCCTGGGTCTGGCAATGGGATTCAGGATTCTGGCGCCGTACCCCATCCCCTGGGATAGATGGCTCCCGGCCGTGACCCTGGCCTGGCTGGTATTTAACTGGAGTTATCTCAAGACCTGGTGTACCCGCACCTTAACTTGGCGCGGCATCACCTACCAGGTCATGTGGGGAGGGATCGTCAGGAAGGTCCACAGACCTTGATGGTCTGCCGTTTTCATTCCGCCAAATACCGGCGGCACTGGTTTTATCTTCAGAAAATTGACCAAATCCTTTACAATCGTGTCCAGGTGGTTCCCAGATGAAAGCCCTGATTCTGGAAGAGATGGTCAGCCTGGCGGACAACCAGGCGCCGCTTAAGTTGGTGGAGCGGCCCATGCCGGTGCCTGCTGAGGACGAAGTCCTGATTAAGGTTTCCGCCTGCGGGGTATGCCACACCGAACTGGACGAGATCGAGGGCCGCACCCCGCCCAGCCGTTTTCCCATGATCCTGGGCCATCAGATCATTGGCCGGGTGGTGCACGCCGGCCCCCGGGCCACCCGCTGCCAACCCGGCGACCGAGTGGGGGTGGGGTGGATTTACCGTGCCTGCGGGCAATGTTTTTATTGCCGGCAAGGTGAGGAAAACCTGTGCCCCGAGTTCCAGGCCACCGGTCGGGACGCCCCCGGCGGTTATGCCGAATACACCAGCGTGCCCCAGGACTACGTCTTTCCTATCCCAGAGGTCTTCGCCGATGAGGAGGCTGCCCCCCTTTTGTGCGCCGGGGCCATCGGCTACCGCTCGCTTAGCCTCACCGGCCTCAAAGACGGGGAAAATCTGGGTCTGGTGGGCTTCGGGGCCTCAGCCCACCTGGTCCTGAAAATGGTGCGGCACCGTTTCCCCCGGACCAAGATCTTCGCCTTTTCCCGCACCCCGGCCGAACGGGACTTCGCCTTGGAACTGGGGGCCTTCTGGGCCGGCGGCTTCGAGGAGGACACTCCCCTGCCCTTACACCGGGCCATCGACACCACACCGGTGTGGGCCCCCATTGTGGCGGCCCTGAAAAATCTGGCGCCGGGCGGCCGCCTGGTCATCAACGCCATCCGCAAAGAGAGCGCGGATCAAAAGGCCCTTTTGCAGCTCGACTATGCCCGGCACCTCTGGCTGGAAAAAGAAATCAAGAGCGTAGCGAACGTCTGCCGTCGGGATGTGGCCGAATTTTTGGAACTGGCCGCCCAGATCCCCATCCGCCCCGCCTACCAGATATACCGGCTGGAGGAGGCCAATCAGGCTTTAGTGGAACTCAAAGGCAGGAAAATCCGGGGGGCCAAGGTGTTAAAGATGTGAATCGTACACCGGCGGGCCGGCTTGCCGTCCTGATGCCAGCAGACTTGGCGGTTCCGGGCCGAATCAAGCGGGGGACTCCAACCAGGCCTCCATCTGCGGCAGGGCCAAATTCTGGGGAGGATGGACGAACCTTCCCGGGGGTTCTGGAGCAGCACACTGTATCCAGGGCTGTCATGTCCCCCGCCCCTCAGAGGACCAGCC
>DYLF01000163.1 GCA_020722205.1 Desulfobacca acetoxidans | reverse complement strand
GGGACTTCCTCTGGAAGGGGAGGGACTAGCCATGGCCATCGTCTACAAGGTCTGCTCTGCTGTGGACGGGCGCTACTATAGCTACGGGCTCCCCGTCTACAGCCCATACTGCTGTGAGTACACTATCGGCCACACCACTGTGGCTCCCATCGGGGGCCTGTTCGCCTTCCGTCGCCTCTCCCAAGCCCGCTTCTGTGCCGCCGGATCGTACTCCGCCCGAATTTTCCGCTGTCTCGCGGAGGATCCCATACCACGCCCTCGCTGGACCCAGCTCCCCTTTGGGGAGCAGGACGTAATCCGCTGGGTCTGGGAGCACGGCCGGGATCAAGCGTACTGGGTTCCGCCCGGCACCGTGCTCTACCGCAAGCTCACCCCACTCGCCGTGTGCACCCGTGGGGGCTGGAAGTGAGTATTGCAATATGACCCAGCATGTGTTATACTATTCATAGTTGGACCACACCCCAACCGAAAGGACCCTTATGCAGGTATACAAGGTCTGCCTCCCCTTCGAGGACCACTACGTCTCCTGCTGCCGTAACCTCGAGACAGGGCAGGTGATGTGCCACTACCGCATGGGCGAGTGGACAGTGGCCCCCATTGGCGGCCTCTTCTGCTTCTACTCCCTCCTCGACGCAGTGCACGCCCTTCCAATCTGGGAGGGCTTCTCCCCAGTGATCCTAGTATGCCGGGCCAAGGGCCGGGTCAAGAAGCTCCCCGGCCACGTCGAGTTTGGCCCTGGCCTGTACGAGCGTGCCTGGGGGGCACCCAGGACCGTGCCGCGACTGGAGTGCCCCGCAGGCACCATACTATTCAAACGGGTGCGCCCGTTTCTGCGGGTGCCCCTCTATAAGAAAGGAGACCAGCCATGACCGAATGGACAGTGATCAATGCCTGGCTGGGGGCGGTGCGCTACATCGCCACCCAGCTGGGGGCAACCGCCATCCTGCCCGGCGAGGGAAGCGACGAGGTAACCTTCGTCGTCAGCCAGGCCAAGGGCCAGGAAACGCGCTACCGGGCCAGCGCCATGAACCTGATGGCCCTGGCCTGGACAATACAGTCCGCCGCCGGGGACCCCAGCATAACAAAGTGGGTCCTCCACGTCTTCTAACCCCGCCTGATGAGCCTGGGTCGGCCCCAGGCGAAACCCCTCCTGCTAGGAGGGGTCGCGGGAACCGCCTGCGAAAGGAAGTATTATGATTGAGGTAAAGAAGGACCCAGGAGGGGGGGCGATCATTTCGATCTCCTCCCATTATCAGCCGGGATTCGGCCCCCGGCTGGGGGGCACGATCGACGGCCGAAGGATCTGGGTCGATGAGAAACTCATCGACCAATTCAAGCCGGACGATGAGGACGACTGGGATACTCCGCTGTACGATATCCCGCCCACCACATCA
>DYLF01000086.1 GCA_020722205.1 Desulfobacca acetoxidans | reverse complement strand
AGGGCGGCGGGGAGGTTTTGGGTGTCGGGGCCGCCGGCTTGGGCGAGGTCGGCTTTGCCGCCGCCGCTGCCGCCCACGGTGGGGGCCAGTTGGCGGATGAGCTCGCCGGCGTGGAAGCGGGTGGTGAGGTCCGGGGTGACCATAGCGATGAGGAGGGCCTTGTCGCCAGCCTTGCTGCCCAGGACGATGATGCCGCTTTGCAGGCGGTGGGCGAGCTTGACTGCGAAGTCACGGAGCCCCTTGGGGTCGGGGGCCTGCACCTCCTGAGCCAGGACCGCCACGCCGTTGATGTGGGTTACCTGGTCCAAAAGGTCGCCGGCCTGGGCCGCGGCCAGCCGGCCCTGCAAGGCGGCCACTTCCTTTTCCAATTCCTTTTGACGCTGCACGAGCTTTTTAAGCCGCGGGAGCAGGTCCTCGGGGGCGGTTTTGAGGAGGGCGGCGGCTTGTAGGAGTTGTTGTTCTTCGGTCTGCACCAGTTTCAAGGCCTCAGGGCCGCACACCGCCTCGATGCGGCGGATGCCGGCGGCGATGGTCTCTGCGCTGACGATTTTTACCAGGCCCAGGTCTCCGGTGTGGGCCACGTGGGTGCCGCCGCACAGCTCCCGGCTGAGGCCGGGGATGTCCACCAGGCGCACCTGGTCGCCGTATTTTTCTTCGAACAGGGCCATGGCGCCGCTGGCCAGGGCCTCGGCCATGGCCAGCGTTCTGGTTTCCACGGGCAGGTTGGCTACCACGGCGGCGTTCAGGTCCTCTTCCAGGCGGGCCAGGTCTTCTGAGGTGAGGGGTTGGAAGTGGGTGAAGTCGAAGCGCAGGCGCTCCGGGGCCACCAGGGAGCCGGACTGCTTGACGTGACTGCCCAGGCGGCGCTGCAAGGCGGCCTGCAGGAGGTGGGTGGCGGTGTGGTGTCGGGCGATCTGTTGGCGGCGGCTGGCATCCACCACCAGGTGGGCCGGATCGTCAACCCTGACCACCCCCTCCTGGACCGTGCCCTGGTGGATGATGAGATCATTGGGCAGCTTTTGGGTGTTGAGCACCGCCACCCGCCAGCCCGGGCCGAAGATGACGCCTTGATCTCCCACTTGACCGCCGGCCTCAGCATAGAAGGGGGAGGCAGCGGTGACCACTTCCACTTCTTCGCCGGCGCCGACCTGGTGGGCCAAGGCCAGGTCTTTCACCAACGCCAGGACTTGGCTGTCGGCGGCCAGGGTCTGGTAGCCCAGAAATTCCGTGGCGGGCCTGTTGGCCAGTTCCTGGTAGACGGGGGGGATTTCCTCTCCCAGCCCGCCCCGCCAGGCGGCCCGGGAGGCTTGCCGCTGGCGCTGCATGTGGGCCTCGTAGCCGGGGAGATCCAGGCGCAGGCCTTCTTCTTTGAGGGCGTCCTGGACCAGGTCCAGTGGGAAGCCATAGGTGTCGTAGAGGCGGAAGGCCACTTCGCCGGGGAGGGTATCCCGGCCTTTGGCTTTGAGATTGGCCACTTCGTCGTTGAGGAGTTTGAGGCCGTAGTCCAGGGTGTCGGCGAAGCGCTCCTCCTCGTTGGCCACCACCTGTTCCAGGATGGGGCGGGCCTGGTTCAGCTCGGGGTAAATTTCGGCGAACATTTCCACCACTTTGGTGCTGACAGTGGGGAGGAAAGGGGTTTTAAGGTTGAGGAGGCGGCCGTAGCGCAGGGCCCGGCGCATGATGCGCCGCAACACGTAGCCGCGGCCCTCATTGCCGGGCAGGATGCCGTCGGCGATCATGAAGGCAACTGCTCGGGCATGGTCGGCGATGACCCGGAAGGCCACGTTCTGGTTCTGGTTTCGGCCATAGGGGGAGCCGGCCATCTCTTCCAGGCAGGCGATGACCGGTCGGATGAGGTCGGTGTCGAAGTTGCTCTTAACCCCCTGGATGACGGCAGTGAGGCGCTCCAGGCCCATGCCGGTGTCGATGCTGGGTTTGGGCAGGGGTTGCATCTCTCCGGTGGGGGTGCGGTTGTACTGCATGAAGACCAGGTTCCAGATTTCGAGATAGCGGTCGCACTCGCAGGCTCCGATACCGCAGTGGGGGCCGCAGGCCATGTCCTCGCCCTGGTCCAGGATGATTTCGGAGCAGGGGCCGCAGGGGCCGGTGTCGCCCATGGCCCAGAAGTTGTCTTTTTCCCCCAGGCCGATGATGCGGTCTTGGGGCAGGCCGGCGATCTTTTCCCAAAGACGGCGGGCCTCTTCGTCATCATAATAGACTGTGGCCCAGAGGCGTGTGGGGGGGAGGGCGTAGTTTTGGGTTAAGAGTTCCCAGGCCATCTCAATGGCGGCTTCTTTGAAATAGTCGCCGAAGGAGAAGTTGCCGAGCATTTCAAAGAAGGTATGGTGGCGGGCGGTGTAGCCGACATTTTCCAGGTCGTTATGTTTGCCGCCGGCCCGGACGCACTTTTGGCAGGAGGCGGCCCGGGTATAGGGGCGGACTTCTTCACCCAGGAAGCACCTTTTAAATTGCACCATGCCGGCGGTGGTGAAGAGCAAGGTGGGGTCGCCGGCCGGCACCAAGGAGGAACTCACTACTTCGGTATGACCATGGGAGCGGAAATAGCGGAGAAAGGTCGTGCGCACTTCACGAGATGTCATGAACGGCCTCCACCTCGGGGGGGGATTTAGGGATCAGGCCATGCAAGGCGCGGATCTGTTTGTCTAGTTCGGCGGTCAGGTCAGGGTGGTCACGGAGATAGTTTTTGGCATTTTCCCGCCCTTGAGCCAAGCGTTCGGCGCCGTAGCTGTACCAGGCGCCGCTTTTGGTGATGAGGCCGGCGTCGGTGGCCAGGTCCAGGAGGTCTCCTTCCCGGGACAGACCTTGGCCGAAGATGATGTCGAATTCGGCTTCCCGGAAGGGGGGGGCCAGTTTGTTTTTCACCACCTTGACGCGGGTGCGGTAGCCGATGACTTCATCGGCCTGTTTGATGGCGCTTAGGCGTCGGATGTCCAGGCGCAGGGAGGCATAGAATTTAAGGGCGTTGCCGCCGGTGGTGGTTTCCGGGTTGCCGAAGAGCTGGCCGATTTTCATCCGAATCTGGTTGATGAAGATGACGGCGGTCATGGACTTACTGATGGTGGCGGTGAGCTTGCGCAGGGCTTGGGACATGAGGCGGGCCTGGGAGCCCATCTGGGCGTCGCCCATGTCGCCTTCCAATTCGGAGCGGGGCACCAGGGCGGCCACGGAGTCCACCACGACGGCGTCGATGGCGTTGGAGCGCACCAGGATTTCACAAATTTCCAGGGCTTGTTCGCCGGAGTCGGGTTGGGAGATGAGGAGGTCTTCGGTTCGGACTCCCAAGCGGCGGGCGTAATGCACATCCAGGGCGTGTTCGGCGTCGATGAAGGCGGCCACGCCGCCCAGGCGCTGGGCTTCGGCGATGATATGAAGAGCCAGGGTGGTTTTGCCGGAGGCTTCGGGCCCATAGATTTCGATGACCCGGCCCCGGGGGATGCCGCCGATTCCTAAGGCCAAGTCCAGGGAGAGGGCGCCGCTGGGGATCACCGGGATGTTGAGCTTCTCCTCTTCTCCCAAGCGCATGATGGCGCCCTTGCCATATTGTTTTTCGATTTGGGTCAGGGCCTGGGTCAGGGCTTTGGCCTTGTCGGGAGAGTCTGGCTGGCTCATGATGATCCCTCGTGGGTGGGTTCTGGGTTCTGTTTAAAGCAACTTATATTTTAGCATTTTTTGGGTGAAAAGTGGGGTTAATTTTTTTCAGCCTGCAGGCTGCTGGTAACTGCCAGCTGGTCACTAATCATTTGCTTTTCCCAGGGGGATGATATGGAGAGGGGTGTAGGTGGCGCCCTGGGGGGAGAGGATGCTTTGGAAGAGGACGATGTTATTGACTTGGAAGGCTGGGCAGTTTAGGGGTGGGAAGAGGGCCAGGCGTCGGGTCAGTTCCTGGCGGCCTAAGGGAGAGCGCCGGCGGCCCAGGGTGAGATGAGGGGCAAAAGTTCGTCCTTCGGGGGGGAAGCCGAGGTGGGCGAAGAGGGTTTCGAGTTGGTGGAAGAAGGAGGTTAGGACATCGAGTTGGCCGCCCACTCCGACCCAAATGACCCGAGGATTATTAGGGTGGGGGAAGGCTCCGGGGGAGGTGAGGGTGAGGGTGAAAGGCGGTTGGGCGGCGGCCAGGGGGGCGGCGGCCTGGGCGATGGCTTCGGCCTGGGCCGCAGTGATATTGCCGAAAAACTTGAGGGTGAGGTGAATGTTGCCCACGGGCACCCATTTGACCTGGGCGCCGCTGGCCTTGAGGTGATCCAGGACCTGTTGCAGGCAAGGGCGCAAGGTGGGGGGCGGATCAATGGCCAGAAAGGCGCGCAGCATGAGACAACTCCCGGCGGAGCCAATCGAGGGCGGTTTGGGCGGCCAGGATTCTGACCTGTTCCCGGTCGCCGTGGAAATGAAGGCGGCGGGTATCGACGCCTTGTGGGTTGGCCAGGGCGAGGAAGACGGTGCCGACGGGCTTTTGGGGGGAGCCGCCGGTGGGGCCGGCGATGCCGGTGACGGCCAGGGCGAAGGAGGCATGGAAAACCTCCTGGGCACCTTTGGCCATGGCTTCGGCGGTGGGGGCGCTGACGGCGCCGGATTTTTCCAGGAGGTGGGAGGGGACGCGCAGCAGGTCGATTTTGGCTTGGTTGGAATAAGCCACCACACCGCCGAGGAAATAATCGGAGGCGCCGGCGACGCTGGTGAGGCGTTGGCAGAGGAGGCCGCCGGTACAGGATTCGGCCACGGCCAGGGTGAGGCCGAGGTCCCTAAGACGCACACCGACGAGTTCTTCGAGGGTGTCAGCTTCGGGGCCGATGAGCGTGTCTCCGACTTTATGGGCCAGCAGCTGAGTGAGGCGGTCCAGGGAGGCGGTGAGGGCCGGTCGGCTGGGGCCGATGGCGGTGAGGGTGAGATGAGTTTCGGGGAAGTTGGGGTAGTAACCGATGGCCACGCCTTGGGAGAAGGGGGCGAGCTGGGCCATGACTTCCTGCAACTGGGCTTCGTTGAGTCCGAAGAGGTGAAGGGTGCGGTGTTCCAGACATTGGCCGGGGCTGGCCAGGTTCACCAGGGCCGGCAGGACAAAGGCGTCGAACAGGAGGCGCATTTCCTGGGGGACGCCGGGGAGAAAGAAGAGCCAGGAGTTGTGGTGGCGGAGGGAAAAGCCGCAGGCCCGTCCGCCGGGGTCCAGGACGGTGGCGCCTTGGGGGATCAGGGCGAGGCGGGCGTAGCGTTCCTGCCAGGGGAGGTGGCGTTCCGCCAGACAGCGGCGGATGCGGGCCAGCAGACCTTCATCCAGGAAGAGCTTGAGGTTGAGGGCTTGAGCGGCGGCGGCGACGGTGAGGTCATCGTCGGTGGGTCCCAGCCCGCCGGTGATAATGATAAAACGAGAGCGGTGGACCGCCCGCCGGATGGCGTCGGTGAGGAGGTGGAGGTCGTCTCCCAGGATGGTGATGCCCTGAAGGCTGAGGCAGGCCTCATGCAGACGGCGGGCGGCGTAGCAGGCGTTGGCGTCGGCGACGCGACCGGTGATCAATTCAGAGCCGGTGGTGATGATTTCGCCGCGCATATTTTAACAACCAAGGCCTTCCAGGAGGAGGCGGGTGAAGAGGCCGGCGATGAGGTCATCGCTCACCACGTCGAGGGCGCCGTGTCCGGCACTGAACCAGGGAATGGGCCAAGGTTTGATGATGTCCAGGAGTCGGAAGAGGGCGAAGCCAACAACAGCCCAGGTCCAGGAGAGGGGGAGTCCGGCCAGGGCCAGCAGGAGGCCGGCCACCTCGTCCAGCACGATGGCGCGGTGGTCGATACGGCCCAGGTATTTTTGGGCAGGGCCGGCGGTCAACAAAGCGGCGGCCAGGATAATGGCGAAGGCCAGGGTGTAGAGCCAGGGGCCGGATTGAGCCAGGGGGCGCCAGAGTAGCAAGGCGGCCAAGGAGCCCCAAGTGCCGGGGGCCAGGGGGAAGAAACCCAATCCACCGGCGGTGGCGACGGCCAGCACCAGAAACTTGTGAGAGCGGCGGTTGGACAATGGTTTTCCTTATCGCTTAAGGTTTTAGAATTACATATTATTACCTGGGTTGTCAATATGGCTGGCAGGTGTTTTTGGTTTTTGCCAGGCCGAAGCCCTTACCAGTAGTACCACTTGTCGCGTCGTTTGCGGGGCCGGTACTCTTCATCGTCCTCGCCGAGGAAGTGTTGGCCGTGGAGGGGGGAACGGTCGGCTTTGGGGTGGGGCGGCCAGGGGGGGCGTGGTTTGGGGACTGGGGGTGGGGATTGATGGTCAAGGGAGGTGGGACAAGAGGGGGTGAAATTTGTGCTTGCTGTGCTGAAAGAGGAGTCAATATAGGTAGTTAGGTTATCAGTAACAGGCGATGCAGGGGGGAGGGAAGGGTCTTGGTCCCGCTTCTGTCCCGGTTCGGTCCCGGGGGAGGTTAAGGGAGAGGGGGTAGTGGTTTGGGGCCAGGGGCAAGAGGGAGGGGAGGAGGCTTCGGGAGTAAGGAGGCTAGGGGGGGCCTCGGGTTGGGGGTCAGCGGGAGTAGGCAAGGGGGTAAAAGGGGGGTGATCATCGTCGGGAGGCAGAAGATAAGGGGGTTCATCCTGGGTGTGGGTGGTGGGAGGTGTCAGGGTAGAAAGTTCATCCGGGTCTTGCTGAGGGGAGGGGAGGGGATCATCTGTTTCGGGTTCCGGGGTGGATGAGGGCAGGTGTGGATCTTTTGGCTGGCGGGAGTGGTGAGCGGTGTCAAGCAGAGGCGTGATGATGTCTTTGAGGAGAGGGGAGCCGGAAGTGGCGGCATGAGTAAGCAGGTCACAAGCCTCCTGCACAGGGGATATGTTGGTGCGGGCTTTTTTACGGGTGGTGGCGTGGGGTGCGAGGGAGTGGAGATCATTGTTAATGGAGGTAGTGGACTCGGGTTTATCGGGGGTGGAGGGGAGGGCCAGGAAGGGAGCATGTGGGTCGGAGGTGCAGACGTCCTCAAGGAAGAGGGTGAGGGAGCGGCGGGTGGAGGCGAGGGTGTCCAGGTCCACCGGGATGACGGTGGGCTGGAAGGCCCAGCGGGGAGAGAGGACGGTCTGGTAAGCGGTGAGGAAATCCGGCCGGCAGGAGAGGCGCTGCATTTGGCGCTGGAGGCGGGCGGCTTCCCGTGAGGCCAGGCAGAGGGGTTTTTCCTGGCCGGCTTCGGCGGCGCGTTCAGCGAGTCGGTGGAGGTGGTGGAAGAGACCGGCCAGGACGGCCAGTTGGTCCTGTTGGGCGCGTTGTTCGAGGAAGTGAGTGACGGTGTGCATTTTAGCCAGGAGATGTTGTTTATGGCGGTGAAGGGCGCTTTTGGAGAGGCCGTAGGTTTTGGCCAGTTGTCGCAGGTGGGCGCCGGCCAGGATGGCCTGGTTGATGTGATGGTGTTCCAGGTGTTGACAGACGGAGCATTTCATGGGATTTAGACCTCCTGTCAAAAGGTTCGGGTTTCAATAGGCGATTTTAATGATCGCGGGGAAAGTTTTATCTGAGGAAGAGGCGAGAGTCTGCAACATAAGAGACAAATGTCAAAATAATTGGAGGAGAGGCGGGGGGTGAGGGGCGAGTGGTGAGTGTGGTTGGTAAAATCGAGGTGGTGAAGTTGTCAGGAAGTTATTAACAGTGGTTAACTCAGAGCCCGAGGATGAAGGCGAAGACCTTTTTGACCAGGTCATCGAGGTATGGTCTGATCAGACCGGGAGGGGAGAGGCGCTCCAGCAGACACCAGGCAACCAGAAGGGAGGCGCCGATTTGGTTGAGGTACCAATTGAGCCGGTGGAGCTTAGGGGGGATCAGTGCCGTAAGCAAGGAGCCGGCGGCCAGGGGAGGGATGGGGACGAAGTTATAGACGGCGGTGGTGACGTTGACACCCAGGACCATGCCGAAGACGTGGGCGTCGATTTCGACCTTGCTCAGGAGAAAGACCAGGCTGGCGGCGATGTTGGCGAGGAGGAGGTTGGCGATGGGGCCGGCCAAGCGGGTGATGATGAGGTAAGTGCGGGGATGAGCAAATCTGGTGGCATCGACGGCGATGGGTTTGGCCCAGCCGAAGCCCCCCGCCAGGAAACAGAGGGTGCCCCAGACATCCAGATGCAGGAAGGCGTTGAAATGGAAGCGATCTTTGGCGCCGACGCGTTGGTCACCCAGGAAGGTGGCGGCGAAGGCCTGGGCCTCGGCCTGAATCATAACGGTGAGGAGGGTGGAGACGATAAAAGTGAGCACGGCATCGAGGGCCAAGTTGTAGGGCTCAATGAGGTAAGGGACGGGCCAGAAGTTTTCCATGGGGGTTATCTTTTATGGTTAGCTGTCAGGTTAATAAAGAAGGCAGGGAGAGGAATCCCTGCCTTGCCGAGATGTTTCGCCTTTCCTGGTTAACGATCGGTCACCATCGTAGTAATGACCAGGGCAGGGCGTCAGTGTAAGAGATACTACTCAGTGACGTGCGTGGGCCGTTTGTTCACCCAGGAGATGAGGACGCCGATGATGAGCACCAGGGCAGAGAGATAGAAGGCCCAATCATAGGTCCCGGTGGCGTCTTTAATGGTCCCGGCGACCCTGGCCATAAAGAAGCCGCCGCCCCACCCGAGGAACACCAGACCGTAGTTCATACCCAGGTTTTTGGGTCCGAAGAAGTCGGCGGTGAAAGCGGGCATGAGGGCGAGACCGCCGCCGTACTGCCAGTAGGCAATGCCCACGGCCACGAACAGCAGGAAGACGCTGCCGGCGTTGACGATCATGGGCATCAGGAGGAGACAGATAGCCGAGACGACGCAGTTCAGAACGTAGGCATTGGCGCGTCCGATCTTGTCAGAATACAAACCGGTGCCCACCCGCCCCAGGGCGTTGATCAGACCACCGTAGGAGGCCAGGATCCAGGCATTGGCCACCAGGAAGGGGACCGCTTTGGCGGTGGTAGCCAGCAAGGGGGCGGCGATGGAAATGACCATGAGGCCGGACTGGGTGGTGGCGATGAACATCAGGACCAAGCCATAGAACTGGATAGTTTTAATAGTTTCGGAGGGGTTCCAATCGACGGCGGTGCCCACCGCTTTAGCCGGTGCGGCGCCGGCTTTGACCGGTGCGGCCGGCGGGATATAGCCGGGTTCAGGCCAAGCCAGTTGGCTGCCGGCGATGATGACCACGGCGGCGAAAAAGATGCCCAACCAGATGAAGCTGTAGCTGACGCCGCCGCTTTTCAGCAGGTAGGCCGCCAAGGGTGAGATATAGAGGGCGGC
>DYLF01000015.1:43228-44569 GCA_020722205.1 Desulfobacca acetoxidans | reverse complement strand
GAGCATGTCACCCACCATTGCACAGCGATGGCTGGCCATGGTGCGGCCATAGTCCTAGCCGCTAGCCGCTAGCCTGGATTTAGGCCTGGAAAATATGCGGCCCCTTATAATCCTTAAAGGCATTGCGCGTATCCACAATGAGGCGGGCCTGGGAGGCGAGCCAGTTATAATCATAAGCGCTATGATCGGTGACCAATAAAAGGCAGTCAGCCTGCTGGACGGTCTCCGCCGTGAGGGGCGTAGATTTCATGTCCAGCTCAGGATAACGACGCATGCCCCGGCAGTGAGGGATATGAGGATCGTTGTAGCTCACTTCGGCCCCGCGCTGCTTCAACAGATCGATAATCTTCACCCCCGGCGATTCCCGGTTATCGTCGATGTCCTTTTTATAGGCTACCCCCAGCACCAGGATATTGGCACCACGCAGGGGTTTGCCGAATTGGTTCAGAACCTCGGCCACCCGCTCCACCACAAAATAGGGCATCTTAGTGTTGACTTCCCCCGCCAGCTCTATGAAACGGGTAGGGAAATCATACTCATGGGCCTTCCAGGTAAGATAAAAGGGATCGATGGGAATGCAGTGGCCCCCCAGACCGGGACCCGGATAGAAGGGCTGAAAACCGAAAGGCTTGGTCTTGGCGGCTTCAATGACCTCAAAAATGTCGAAGCCCATGCGCAGGGCCAAGATTTTCAGTTCGTTGACCAAAGCGATGTTGACGGCCCGGTAAATGTTCTCCAGCAACTTGGTCATCTCGGCCACTTTGGGGGATGACACCGGCACCACCTGCCGAACAATACGAGAGTAAAAGGCCACGCCATGCTCCAGACAGGCGGCGGTGACGCCTCCCACCACCTTAGGGATATTATGCACAGAAAACTGAGGATTACCCGGGTCCTCCCGCTCCGGCGAAAACACCAGGAAGAAATCTTTACCCACGGTCAATCTGGCGCTCAGCAAAGGGAGCACCAGTTCCTCCGTGGTCCCCGGATAGGTGGTGGACTCCAGCGAAACCAGCTGGCCCGGTCGCAAAGCGGCGCCGATGTCCCGGGTGGTGGCCTCCACGTATCGCAGGTCGGGCTCCCGCTTGGCGGTGAGTGGGGTGGGAACGCAAATAATTAACACATCCGGCTCATTAAGGCGTTTCATGTCAGCGGTGGCCCGAAAACGCCAAGGCTCTTCGGGGTTAGTATTTAAGTGCTCCAGGAAAGTGGAGGGGATGTGCTTGATATAGGACTCCCCCCGGTTGAGCATCTCCACCTTGTGTATATCCGTATCAAAGCCGAGGACGCGAAATCCCATCTCTACACTGCGGAGCACCAACGGCAACCCCACGTATCCCA
>DYLF01000015.1:40683-43128 GCA_020722205.1 Desulfobacca acetoxidans | reverse complement strand
CCCCGCACCAGCCCCCCTAATGACAGAGGCAGAGTACAAAAAATTTCGGCTGGCTTTCAACTCCTTTGACTTGGCCGCGGGTCTCACCCGATTAGAGCTGGAAAACCTCCCACACCACAGTGCGTCGATTTTTTATCTCCTCCTGGCCTGCCTCTGGATGCTTATTCTGCTCTTGGGCCGTCCCCCGGAAAAATTCCGAAAATGAGAAGGCATGGAATCAGTCACCCATTGACAGACGGGCTAGCCTGAGATAGTTAGCTAATGATTCAGAGCAGCCCTTTATGAGATTGAGGGCACGCAGAATTTATTAACAGAAAGGGCAATGCCCATACTGCATCCTTAGAGACTTGAGACCTGAAACTCCTCAGAACAACAGGACGAAGCTCATGAGAGAACACCGCTTTGCTTACCGGGTGCCTTTGTACGAAGTCGACATGGGCCAGGCGGTCTATCATGGCAGTTACTATCATTTTTTCGAGTTGGCCCGGGAAGCGCTTTTGTCGGACCTGGGCTTTGGTTATCAAAACCTGCTGGCGCGTCAACGGCACCTGGCAGTGGTGGAAGCTCACTGCCGATATCGGCAAGCGGTAAGATATAACGAAGCCTTGGAGATCATTACTTCGATTACCGAAGTAAAAAGTCGCAGTCTTAGATTTCGCCAACAGATAGTCAAGGCGGACACGGGTCAGGTGGCCACTGAGGTCAACCTGACCACCGTCTGTATCAACTTTGAGGGTAAACCGGTCTCACTACCCGAGGAGTTACGGGCAAAGGTGGAACATTGGCTGGCTGAGACGATTGCCACCAAATCAGAATGACTGTCGTTAAACTATGGGTTGTCAGATGATTATAAAATAGAGTAATTTTACTAAACAAACATTCTAGAAATCCTGACAACATTATAAAGTATTGCAAGGTGAAGGGCCTCAGTAAATTTTTTTTGCTACCATCTAATTAAAAACTTGACAGGTTAGAGAAAATCTATTTATGGTAGATTGTGTTTTCATAAAAGCTATTTTCCTTTGTTTAATGGATGGGTAGTGTCGGAAATTTCATGATGGTGGGTATGATATGAGAGCCGAGTGGAGAGAAGTTGTGTGGTTGTTGGTGGCAGGGTTGGTCCTGACGTGGGTGAGCGGCTGCGCCCCCCGCATCAGTACGGAAGAAGAGATCAAGGCCGTGGCGGCGGTGGTGCCGGAGGAAAACTATCCCCTGGGACCGGAAGACGCTTTGGAAATTTCGGTCTGGAAAGAGCCGGAGTTGACCAAACAGATGGTGGTACGTCCAGACGGCAAGATCTCCTACCCCTTAATCGGCGAAGTCCAGGCCACCGGAAAGACCGTTAAGGAACTGCAGGCTGAGATCAGCAAGCGCCTGGAAAAGTATGTAGTGGACGCTCAGGTGACGGTTATCCTTTTAAAACCCCAGCAATATAAAGTTTATGTGGTGGGCAAGGTGGCCAAGCCCGGAGAGTTCCTGGTGGGGCGGCCCACCAACGTCATGCAGGCCTTGGCCATGGCCGGCGGCGTTACCCCCTTTGCCTCTCCTTCCAACATCGTGATTATCCGCAAGACGGAAGGCAAAGACCTGGTTTTCCCCTTTAACTACAACGCAGTGGCCCGCGGCGATTCTTTGGAGCAAAATCGGACGCTGATTCCGGGAGATGTGGTGGTGGTGCCGTGAGGGCGCAATGATACTCCTTCAACTCACGCGATCTTTGCTGGCGCTTCTGGTACTTGCAGGGTTGGCAAATGTCCAGGGTGTCTCGGCGGCTGATTGGGCCATCGTCCCGGTAGTGGATCTGCGCACGGAATTTGACAGCAATATTAATTACTCATATAGAAATAGATTAAAAGACTATATCCTCAGTTTAAATCCAAGCGCGACCTTTAATTACACCACGCAACGGTCCCTGTTACAGGGACGTTTGGCACTGAAGGGCTTTCATTTCATCAGCAACTCCAACCTGGATACGGTGGACCAAAGATATGAGATAAACGGGCAACATCAGTTGACTCCCCGCCTGGGTATGGGCCTGAACGCCAGTTTTATTTCCGACACCACCATGGAGGAGGAATACCTGGCCTCGGGTTTAACCCTGGGGCGCACGGCCCGGAATGCCTATAAGGCGGCACCATTTCTTAATTTCGGCGTTACCGAGAGACTTATCACTTCCCTGGGTTACGATTTTAATCAGGTGAATTATGAAAGACCCCAGTACCGCGATTATCTGACCCACGCATTCAGATGGAGCAATGAATATCAGTTTAGCAATGAGAAAACCAAATTGGGCGGCATCATGTTGCTGCGCGATACTACATATGTTGATAACAATGACAATTACCGCTCCTTGGGGACCTATCTGGCCTTAACCCATAATTTCTCCGCTACCTGGCAGGCCAGCGCCACAGGAGGGGCGAATTTCACCTGGACGAAATATCGCAC
>DYLF01000015.1:38390-40583 GCA_020722205.1 Desulfobacca acetoxidans | reverse complement strand
ATTATCCTTTCCTGCTGCAGACCCCCAAAGTGCAGAAAGAGAGTTCCGTCACCCCTTTCTTTGACCTCTCCACCACCAAAAGATGGGACAAGGGCAGTGTTTCCGCCGGCTTTATGCGGGACCAATCAGCCTCCGGATATGGCACCCTTTATCAGTTTTCCAGAGCCACTGCCTCGGTTACTTATCGCTCCACCGAACGCTTTTCGGTTAGGTTGGCAGGTTATTATTACCACAGCAACCGGTCTGTGCAGCGTGGCGCCTCCAAAGAAACCAGCCTTAATCTTACCCCCACTCTAAGTTATCAGTTGACCGAAAAGTTCAGACTCACCTCCGGATATACCTTCGGCTGGCGGGAGGATGAGGTGTATAATAAAACCACCCACCGCCACAATGTCTGGCTCACCCTCAATTACACCTATCCCTGGCATTTTCAACAGTGAAGCGGCGTGCGTCGGCTCTCCCCTGAATGTAGGCCCAATCATGACAGCGTTCGCGGACGCTGGTTGAAGTCTGCTTTGGCTTACCTCAGGATAAATACTGCAAATGCCCAAATAAGCTGATTTTTTCATTAAAAATCTATCTTTACCCTCCAGAGGTACTTCTTCCCCTGATTTTTTTCAGGATATAATTCAAGAATGAAAAGGTTTCTGACGATTATGAAAAAAAGGGGTTGGAAGACTTCAAATCTATTGATAAACTTACAAAGTAATGCCAGGGCTCCCCGGCTAGTTAGGGAAACTTCCTGAGCAAGGGCTTTCCCCTAAAAATTAACATTTTATACTCCGATAGGTTTACGAAGGATATGGAAGCGCAAAAAGATCTCCGCTTTTACTGGAAAATTTTTCTCAGCCGGAAAAAATATTTTTATATTCCGGCCATCGCCCTTTTTGTCGTGGCCACCTTGATCGCCCTGCTCTGGCCCTCCACCTATGAGTCAACATCCACCATTCTGATTGAAGAACAGCAGATTCCCCCTGATTTTGTCAGGGCCACGGTCACCGGTTTCGCCGACCAGCGCATTCAGAGTCTGACCCAGCAAATCCTCTCCCGCACGAGGTTATGGGAGATTGTCCAACAGTTCAATCTTTATGCGGACTTACGGGAGAAGCTCACCCGGGAAGAAATTCTGGAGAAGATGAAGGATGATATTAAGTTCGACACCATCAGCGCCCAGGTGGGGGGAGGAACCGGGACTCGGCGCGTCGCACGGCCGACCGAAGTCGTCACCATAGCCTTTTCCATCGCCTACCGGGGTCGAAATCCCGAGACTGTACAGAGGGTTACCGGCACCCTGGCGTCTTTGTATCTGGAACAGAATCTGAAAATCCGGGAAGCTCAGGCGAAATCCACCACCCAGTTTTTGGAGGCGGAACTCCGGGAAATTCAGGAGCGGATAAAAACTTTGGGCGCCCAGATCGCCAAGTTTAAGGCGGAAAATGAAGGGATTTTGCCGGAATTGCAACAATTCAATCTGCAACAAGCGGAGCGTCTCGATACTGAAATCAAGCAGGTTGATAATCAGATCAAGGCGGCGGAAGACCGGAAGATTTATCTGCAAGGTCAGTTGGCCACGGTGGAACCTGATCTGATCATTGGCAGTGACAAGCTGCCTGATCCCAAGACACGCCTCAAACAACTCAAAGTAGTCCTGGCGGAATTGCAGTCCAAGTTCTCGGCGGACCATCCAGATATTCGCAAAGTTCAGCGGGAGATGGCGGAGTTGGAAAATGTAGTGGGGAAAACCAGCGGCCTGTCGCAAATAAAAAAGCAACGGCTCGCTGAACTCAGGACGGAACTGGCCCGCAAACAGGGGAGTTATTCCAAAGACCACCCGGAGATCCGGCAACTGCAGAAAGAGATCGACAACCTGGAGAAGGAGCCTGAGGCCAAAGCTGCCTCCTCAGGCGTTGTGGAGGCCGACAATCCAGCTTATGTTTCGCTGGTCACCCAAATCAGAACCACCGAGAACGACCTGACGGCGCTGCGTCGTCAGAAGACCGAACTGCAGGCCAAGCTGCAGGTTTTCCGTCAACGCTTGGAAGCGGCGCCCAAAGTCGAGCAGGAATATTTGGACCTCACCCGTAATTATCAGAATGCCCACCAGAAATATCAGGATATTCTGAACAAAATCACGGAAGCCCGCATTGCCGAAGGCATGGAGGAGCATCAGAAGGCGGAGAAGTTCACCCTGAT
>DYLF01000015.1:35979-38290 GCA_020722205.1 Desulfobacca acetoxidans | reverse complement strand
CGCCTCCTCTGGTCTGTGGCCGGGATATCCCTGATAATTGCCTTAGTGGCCTTTCATTTCTTCTTTATGGACTTATGGGTTCTTGCCGCCAGAATACAGCGGTTGGCCAATAAATATATCTGAACCTGCGGGCAGACTTGGGTTGTCTGCCACCAATCAGCAAAGGATGGTAACTAGAGTTGAGTTTCATAGATAAAGCACTGGAAAAAGCGAAGACAGTTCCTCCCAAGAAAGAGCAGGTCATCACGGCACCCAAGCCTGAGCCCGTAGCCGAAGACCTGGCACCTCTCTGGGAGCCACCGGGGCCTGCCAGCTTGCCGTTGCCGGCCCTGGGAGAGAGGATTGAGTACACCATTACCCGGGTCGTACCCATAGATGAAGACTTGCTGCGCCGTCAGAAAATTATCACCGGTAAAGATAATCATGAGGTTGCCGAAGAATACAAGCTGATCAGAACCCACATTTTGCAGCGCACCAAGGCTGACAACCTCAATACCATTATGTTGACCGGCCCGCGGCCCAATGAAGGGAAAACCCTGACCGCCATCAATCTGGCCATCAGCCTCGCCCAGGAAGTCAACCAGACGGTGCTGCTGGTGGACGCCGATCTGCGCCAGCCCGCAGTGCATCGTTATTTGGGACTGCCGGAAGGGCCGGGGCTGGTGGACTACTTACTCGCCGGCGTGACTATTCCCGATCTCCTGATCCATCCCGAGGGGTTGGCCAAGTTAGTGGTCTTACCAGGTGGGCGGCCGGTTAGCGAAGCGGCAGAGCTTATGGGCTCCCCTCTAATGGGGGAGCTGGTCAAAGAGCTCAAGCATTTCTATCCCAACCGCTATGTCCTCTTTGATCTGCCGCCCCTGTTAGCGTTCGCCGACGCCCTGGCCTTTGCGCCCCTGGTGGATGCCTTGGTGCTGGTGGTGGAAATGGCCAGGACGCCGCGCGAGGATATTCAGAATTGCCTGGAACTGTTGCAGAATTATCGCGTCTTAGGGGCGGTTTTGAATAAAGTGACTCCCGAGGAGCACCTCCACCAATATCATTATTATTACCAGCAGAAGGACAAAGCTAGTCAAAAAAATTTCTTCCTGCGATGGTTTAAGTAAAAATGTACGAAGAATATTATCATTTAAGGGAACGGCCCTTCACCCTGCTGCCCGACCCCGACTATTTGTACCTTAGCCCGGCTCACAAGTTGGCCAGGGCCTATTTGGAGTACGGCATCAAGCAGCGGATTGGGTTCGTAGTGCTCACCGGTGAAATCGGCACTGGCAAAACCACTCTAATCAAGTCGCTCTTAAAGAGCCTGAAAGGCAAGCAGCAGCGCATCGGGGTGTTATATCAGACCTCCTTTGCGGCGGAGGATTTGCTGGAACTGTTGTTGCGGGAATTCGGCATACGAGGTAATTACACCAGCCGGGCGGCGCGGCTGGCGGCCTTTAACCAGTTTCTGCTCCTGGCTTACCGGCGGGGCGAACATGTGGTCCTGATTGTTGACGAGGCTCAGAATCTGGGACCGGAAGCCTTGGAAGAGATCAGATTGCTGTCCAACCTCCAGACCGAAAAAGAGACCCTGTTGCAGGTAATCATTGTCGGCCAACCGTCCCTGCGTGAGCGTTTGCGCCAACCGGCGCTGAGGCAGTTGGCTCAGCGGGTGGCGGTGCATTATCACCTGCGCGCTCTGGATTTAGCGGAGACGAAAGAATATGTCCACTTTCGCCTCAGCAAGGCCGGGGGGAATAACATCTTCAGCGACTCGGCTATTGAGAAGCTCTATGCCTATACCAAAGGGGTGCCGAGACGCCTGAACGCCTGGTGTGATCTGGCTCTGGTGGCTGGCTTTGCTGAGGGCCGTCAGGAAATCGACGGTGATTTCATTGACGTCGTCGTGGCAGCCCAAGGAGGCGCCCTGGAAGGACCGGAAGAAACGGAAGCTGTCTCGTCTGATGACACCGTGGAGGAAGCGGTGGTTTCCAGACCGGCTGTCTCAGGGGAGGGTAATCACCTGAAGGCGGAAGTATTGGAGTTGGCCGCTCGCCTAAGCCGCTTGGAGGGGCTGGTGTTGGAAATGACCGGCCAGTTGGTGCCTCTCATCAGCAAATTCCTGTCCATGCCCTCGCTTCCGGAAATATCTCTACCGGCCGAAGACCTCTCTGGTCAGCAAGAGAACCAGAGCGACGCTTCAGCCCCCGACAATGCCCCGAAACCTCGGGAAGGTTGGTGGCAAAGATTCTGGAAAAACTGAGCGGCCCAAAAGAATTTCTCATTGCGACCTCATTGCCCCCCACCGCAACCCTTACAATAGGCTGTT
>DYLF01000015.1:0-35879 GCA_020722205.1 Desulfobacca acetoxidans | reverse complement strand
ATCAATTATGGACTCATTACTAGTGAGATTAAAAAGTTTTTTCCCCACCAGAGTCACTCCTGAACAGGCCAAGGATACAGGTATGGCCTTGGTTCTTGTCTGCTTGCTGATTTCTTACTTTGGTGGAGACAAGAGGTTTCTCAACGCAGCCATTGTTCTTCTTCTCATCAACATGATATGTCCGGTCGTTTTTTGGCCGCTGGCCAAAATATGGTTTGGGTTCTCCCAGATTCTGGGAACTACGATGTCAAAGATCATCCTGAGTCTGATATTTTTCCTCTTAGTAACTCCCATCGGCTATCTGAGGAGAAAGATGGGAGCAGATACTCTTCAGTTAATGAAATGGAAGCAAGGCAGCTCCTCGGTATTTAGAGTTCGTAACCATACCTTCGGTCCCGACGACATTCTTAATCCCTATTAATATGGCTTCCGGTTTTCAGTCTCCCGTATAAGAAATTGTCTCCGGTCGCTCTGGCCGCAGTCGCTCCATCTCTTGATCAAAGTGCAGGCAGGTAGCGGTTCTTCAGTCGGCTGAGCCTTGTTTCTCATGGGTGGCGGCAGAGGCGCCGGCGTAGATTAAGGGTGGGGCGCCATTTTTGCGGTTGGTGATTTCGCCGATGATGTAGGTCTCCTCGTGCAAGGCCTTAAGGCGCTGGACAACGTCATCCACTTGGTTCTCGGCTACTGCCAACACCAGGCCGATGCCCATGTTGAAGGTGCGCAGCATATCCTCTGCCGGAATATTCCCCTTTTCCTGCAGGAAGCGGAAGATTGGCGGAACAGGCCAGCGGTCACGGTAAATAATCGCCTGACACGTTCGGGGAAGGATGCGGGGGATATTGTTGGTGAGGCCGCCGCCGGTGATATGGGCAATACCGCTGACGGGGAAATCCCGAATCAGATTCAAGACCGTCTCCACGTAGATACGGGTCGGTTTGAGGAGTTCTTGACCGAGGGGGCCTCCCAGGGCCGGGATGTAGTCGAAGACCGATAGCCCGTGGTGTGCGAAGAGGACCTGGCGCACCAGAGAAAAACCGTTGGCATGGAGGCCGCTGGAGGCCAAGCCGATGAGGCGGTGGCCGACGGCGATGTCGGAACCGTCAATGAGGTGCTCCCGTTCCACCGCCCCCACCACGAAGCCGGCCAGATCATAGTCTCCAGGTTGATAGACCCCTGGCATTTCGGCGGTTTCTCCCCCGATGAGAGAGCAGCGGGCCTGGCGACAGCCGGCGGCGATGCCTTCGATAATCTGAGTGGCCGTAAGTGGAGAAAGTCGGCCCATGGCCAGATAATCTAGCAAGAACAGGGGAGCCGCCCCATGGACGATGATGTCGTTGACACACATAGCCACCAGATCGATGCCGATGGTGTCGTGCTGGTTCATAAGAACAGCAATCTTTATTTTGGTGCCTACGCCGTCGGTGCTTGAAACCAGGATAGGGTCGCGATATTTCAGTACATTCAGATGAAAGAGGCCACCGAAGCCGCCGATTTCTCCCAAGACTCCCGTGCGATAGGTGGATTTAACCAAGGGACGAATCTGGTTGACGAAATCTTCGGCTCTATCTATATCAACACCAGCGTCCTTATAGGTTATAGATTCATTCATGTCTTGCTATTCCATCTGGTGATGAAGAGTAACCAGTAATCTGTGACTGGTAATCTGCAATCAGTGCTGCAAGAGTAGTTATTAGTGATAGTGGCGGCGGCTTTGGGGGATAAGCCTTCGATCGGCACAATTGATAGCATACTTCAACTGGTCGGAAAAAGCATTAAATTTGTGCAAAGTATCACAAATAATTAACGTGGTGGAGAAGGATGATACGGTGCCCTGTTAAAAAAGGGCATCTGGCCTGCACCACCGAGCCGCCGGGGTGTAGCAGGTTAGGGGGACTTGCTCACCGGCTGGTCACATTTCAGGCAGACCTGGACCTCGGGGGAATTTTCCGGGGCAGACCACTGGTGTCCACATTGGGGGCAACGGAAAAGGTAGTTAAGGGAGTAAAAGCCACCCTCGATTTTGATGGCCTTGCCATTGACCAGGGCATCGGCAATGGCCTGATGTGCTTTGGCCAGCATTCTGGTAACGGTGGGACGGGAGACTTTGAGCTGCTGTCCGGCTTCTTCGTGGCTCAGACCCAAAAAGTCGGAGAGGCGCAGGGCCTCCAATTCATCCACGGTAATAATCACCTGTTCCAGATTGCGCAAGGGTATCCCCCGGGGCTTGAAGAAGGTTACTCCCGGTTCCTGGGCGACATAACGAGTTTTTTTTGGTCTTGGCATCAATTCCGCCATTATATAATGTTTTCAATTTTCTAATTATTTCGTCGGCAAATGTCAAGGTAATTGGAAATGAGAAATATCTGAGCAGGAGAAGGATTGACGGTTAGGGAGAATACCTTTATCCTAAAGGGCGTTAACCACCGCTAACTTTTATAGAATATTATCCGGAAGTTTAATTGGCTCAAAATACTTATGTCAATACAAGAATATCGCCAAAAAGTGGAGGAATGTGCCTGGTCGTTGCTCCAGAAGATAGACCTGGAGCCGCAATGGGGGATCATTTTGGGTACCGCGCAGAGTCAGTTGGCGGAGCGTCTGAATAATGGTAAAGCCTGTGATTATAAGGACCTGCTTCATTTTCCCCGACCCACCGGGCCCACCCATGTTGGCCGCCTGTGTTGGGGGTGGCTGGCCGGTAAGCCGGTGCTCATTTTTCAGGGCAGATTCCACGCTTATGAAGGCTACAGCATGCGCGAGGTGACTTTCCCGTTGCGGGTCATGGCAGCCCTGGGAGTGAAAACCCTGGCGATTACCAATGCCGCAGGTGGTCTGAACCCGCACTTCCGAGGGGGTGATCTGATGCTGATCTGCGATCATATCAATCTACTGGGGGACAATCCCCTGGTGGGAGAAAACCTCGAAGAGTGGGGACCGCGTTTTCCCGATATGAGCCAAGCTTATGACCGCGACCTGATTACACTGGCAGAAGAAGTGAGCCGCCGCCAAGGCCTGGAGGTGAGAAAAGGAGTATATGTCGCCGTCAAGGGAGCCAGCCTGGAGACTCCGGCGGAAACCCGATTTCTTCGCTTGATCGGCGCCGATGCCGTGGGAATGTCCACCGTCCCCGAAGTCATCGCGGCAGTGCACGCCGGTCTCAGGGTCTTCGGGGTCTCCGTCATCAGTAATGTCAATCTTCCTGACGCCATGGCACCCATTTCGCTGGAAGAGATCGTAGCCACGGTGTCAAAGGCTGAACCTGAGTTGGTGCAGCTCTTGGAAGGCGTGATAGGATCAGACCCGCATCACCCTTAAGGTTATTTCTTTTTCTTGGAACGCTTGCCGGCCCTGGCTGGTTTAACTTTGGCGGCGGGTGGTGCTTTTGCTGGAGGTGATAGTGCCTTTTCAGGTTCCGGCGGCAGCGGTGGTGAGACGTCGGCGCCGACAGGGGCAAGGATATAAACCCGCTGCTGCAAAGGAAGGTTTGTCAGTGAGGCGCCACAGGCGGCGCAGACCTTGGCTTCAAGGGTGTTTTTTGCCTGACATCCCGGGCACTTGAGCCAGAGCCCCATTGAGTGACCTCCAATTTTTTTATAAGAATTAACAGAGGCTAAACAATTTATCAAGTCTTTTCTCTGAGTTATTCTTTAATTCCTTAATCTGCTTATCGGCTGACAGCAGGAGAGGTATTTTCCCATGAAAAAACAAGTTATTATCCCGGAGGCGGGGCCACCCGCCATCGGACCTTACAGTCCGGCGGTGGTCGCGGGTCCCCTGGTCTTTATTTCCGGCCAGATACCGGTGGACGCACAGGGAAGGCTGGTGACCGGTGATATCGTGGTGCAGACCGTTCAGGTGCTGGAGAACCTGAAAACCGTCTTGGCGGCTGGCGGCCTGTCTCTGAAAAGTGTAGTCAAGACCACCGTGTTTTTAACGGATATGGCGGACTTTCAAGAGATGAACCGAGTTTATGGGGAGTTTTTTGGAGAGCGGCCACCGGCTCGGACCACGGTGCAGGTCGTCGGACTCCCACGTGGGGTGGCGGTAGAAATTGAGGCCATCGCCTTAAAGGGTTAGGAGCAAAAAATGGTGGGCAGGAGAAGAGACTAAAGCCTTATGTCAAGTCCTTGATAATAGACAGAATAGTCGCTTTCTGTGATTCGATGCTCTCGGTGAGCTTGAATTGTACCAGAGCCCGCCTGAGATTGTGTTCTCGCTCCCTGGTTTTAAAATAAATATCGCCGGCCAAATAGTCGGTCAAGAATCTCAATCCCAGCTCAAAAGTAATCAGATGGATGGCCTCGAATAGATAGGCATAATCGGTGTGGGTGAGGAAGTCTTGGGCCACCGGGAGATAGCCTTGCAAAATGGCCCGGCACAAGTCCGGCTCGAAGCGCACTATATCTGTCTGCTCCGTTTCTTCACCCAGGAGATTGCAACCAGACCGCAGACAGTCGCCGAGATCGTATTGGATAAGACCAGGTTGGACGGTGTCCAAGTCAATCATACCCACCGCCTGCCCGGTGACGACGTCCAGCATGACATTGTTGACCTTGGGGTCCCCGTGAATGGCGCGCCGGCGCAGCTTTCCCTGCCCCTTGGCCTCCTCCAGAACAGCGGCCCCAGCGCGCCGCTGCCTGACAAACTGCAGGGCGTAAGCCATCTCGGGAGACGGGGCGGGAGGGTTCTGGGCCACCACCTGATCAAAGGAGCGCAGATAAAAAGGGGTGACGTGAAACCCCGGGAGGGTGACGGCCAATCTGTCGGTGGACAGGTCGCTCAACAGATGGTGGAACATGCCCAGGGCATAGCCCACTTCCTGGGCGTGTTCGGTGTGCTGGATGGTGTCAAAAGTCCGGGCGGCAACGATGAAACTCAGGGCCCGCCAGAACGCCCCGTCCGCCCCTAAATAGTAATCATGACCATCCCGGGTAGGCAACACCTGAGGCGTTTCCCAGCGGCGGGAGCTGGGCAAGGGGGTGCGGCGCAGACGCTGACGCATATGGTCCGTGCAGGTGCTGAGATTTCGCATGACCAGCTCCGGCTGTGGAAAGACCAGGGTGTTGAGGCGTTGCAGAATGAAGCGACTTTCTCCTGGGGACTCCAGGGTTACGAGGAAGGTGTCATTGACATTGCCGCTCCCGTATTCCTGGACGTTTGTGACCCTGCCCTGGGTGAGGAATTTTTCAGCTACAGCCCTCGGACAGTCAGAAGTAATTGTGTTAAGATCGGCGGCCATTGGTTTTTAAGTTGAGAACTCCGAGCTGAGCTTTGTCCAGCCAAGTGCTCGTGATCGCGCCAAATGGTGAGACTGCCACCTCTTTTTATCTTATTTTACCGGCAAGGAAGAAACAGATTTTGTCATCAACCCATGATTCTCCAAAACTCATTTTGAGTAGGCGGCACCCTTCTCCGGACCCTTTGAGGGAAAAGTGGTTGAAATTATTCACCGGCACTTGCAAAAATTTGACAATGTAGTGTCCGACCAATAATTGCTGGTTATCTCCTTCCTAACCTTGGCTGGACTTTATCGCTGGTCCCTGCTTAATTTTATAATTTTGGACTTTGGACTTGCAGCATAACATAACCGTTGGCGCTGGCTGGGAAGATATAAGCGCGGCGCTTGCCCGGGGGGTCAAGCAAATTGACCTGCAGGGTCTCACTCCGGCAGCTGCGGCCTTTGTCTTCTGCCGTCTGTGGTCCAGGCTTAAACGCCCCCTGTTGGTCATTACCCCAGATGAAGTGGGGCATGAGACTTTCCTAAAGGATCTGGCGTTTTTTGGGCGAGCGGAGCTGAGCGCCCCGCCAGGGGGTTGGAGTCTGCTCTTAAGCTTTCCGGCCCATGAGCTGTTGCCTTTCAAAGAGTTGAGTTTTGACGCCGAGGTAAGCGCGGCGCGAGTGGGGGCGGCTTATACGGCCCTGACGGCCACCCGACCCTTTGTCGTGGTGGCCGCGGTGGCAGCCTTGCGGCAGAAGCTCCTCCCAGCTGCTCGTCTGCAGGCCGCCTATGCCTATTTGGTCAAGGGCGAAGAGATCGACCGGGAGGCGTTCCTTAAGACGTTGCTAGCCGGGGGCTATGAACGGCGCCCCCTGGTGGAAGAGCTGGGTGAATTCAGCGTTCGGGGCGGCATCATCGACCTTTTTCCTCCTCTTTATGCCAAACCGGTGCGGTTGGAATTTTGGGGTGATGAGCTGGAATCCTTGCGGTTTTTCGATCCGGCCAGCCAACGTTCCCAGGAGCAGTTGGAAGACCTGGTGGTCTTGCCGGTGAGTGAGGTCATCCTGGATGAGGCTAGCCGGGAACGATCTCTGAAAAACCGCAGCCGCCGTCAGGATCCACATTTTTGGTATCACGTCCAGGAAGGGCGGCACTTCCCGGGCATCGAACGTCATCTGGCCGAGTTTTACCCGGAGCCGGTGACGCTCTGGGATTATCTGCCCCCGGAGACCCTGGTGGTGGAGTGGGACCCTTTAAACCTGAAACAGGAACTGGACAAGCTGGCGGCGCCAGCTGCCGGAAAGCCAAACGGCTGGCTGGACCAGGAACCCTGGGAAAACCGCCGCCGCCCTTTTGCCGGCCTTAGTTGTCACCTCTTGCCGTTGGCGAAGGCGGAAAACACTCCTACCTTGGCCTTCCAGGTGACCAAAAACGACGGCTTGGCCCAGGAGCTGGCAGCCGAGTCCACCGAGGCCGGACGCCTCTTGCCGACACTGGCCCGGCGCCTTCAGGAATGGCAAAGCTCCGGCTGGTGCAGCCTGATTGTCTGTTTAACCCGGCACCGGGCGGAACGTCTGGCCCGCCTGTTGGACGAAGAGGGAGTGGACACCCATCTTATTCCGGAGGGCCCCCTGCCCCTGACGGAGGCGGTAACCATCACAGTGGGGGAGATATCCGGTGGTTTCTCTTTTCTGGCGGCCGGCATCCGGGTGGTCACTGAAGACGAAGCCCTGGGGTTCCGCTCTGAGGGGCGTCGCCGCAAGGAAACTCGGCCACCGCAGTATCTGACCTCCCTGGCGGACCTGTCCTCAGGCGATTTTATTGTCCATCTGGACCACGGCATTGGTGTTTATCAAGGCTTGGTCAAGCTGGCCGTCGGCCCGGAGGTCAACGATTTTCTAGAGATCGAGTACCAGGGGGGCGACCGCCTGTATCTGCCCGTGGACAGGTTGCACCTGGTGCAAAAATACCTGGGTGTCGAGGGGACGACACCCAGGGTGGACCGTCTGGGGAGCAAGTCTTGGGAGCGGGCCAAAGGACGGGTGAAAAAGGCGGTGGAGAAAATCGCCCGGGAGTTGGTAGAGCTCTATGCCTTGCGGCGGGTTTTACCTGGGCATGGTTTTTCCCCACCTGATCCGTTGTTCCGCGAGTTTGAAGCGGCTTTTGACTACGAGGAAACACCGGATCAGCTTCAGGCCATCCAGGAAGTCCTGGCCGACATGCAGTCTGAGAAGCCCATGGACAGGCTGGTGTGCGGCGACGTGGGTTACGGCAAGACCGAGGTAGCGTTGCGGGCCGCCTTCAAGGCCGCCATGGACGGCAAACAGGTGGCCTTGCTGGCCCCCACCACCGTGCTGGCAGAGCAGCATTATGATACCTTTACCCGGCGCTTGGCCCATTATCCGCTGGTAGTGCGAGTCTTAAGCCGCTTCAAGCCGCCGGCCGCCCAGAAGCGCCTGCTTGCCGAATTGGCGCAGGGCAAGGTGGACATCATCATCGGCACCCACCGCCTGCTGCAAAAAGACGTGGTCTTCCGGGATCTGGGCCTCTTGATTATTGATGAGGAGCAGCGCTTCGGGGTCAAGCAGAAGGAAAAGCTTAAAGAGTGGCGGCGCACGGTGGATGTGCTGACTCTCACGGCCACGCCCATCCCCCGCACCCTGCAGTTGTCCCTCACAGGGCTAAGGGAGTTAAGCGTCATCAATACCCCGCCAGAGAATCGCCGGGCCATCCGCACGTATCTTTGCCGGCCGGAAAGAGTTGTCATCCAGGCAGCCATCCGGCGGGAGCTGGCCCGCCACGGCCAGGTCTTTTTTGTTCATAACCGGGTCCATAATCTGCTGGCGTGGGCCACCTACGTCCAAGAACTGGCTCCTGAAGCCCGGGTGGCCATAGCCCACGGTCAGATGCCGGAAAGGGAGCTTGAGCAGGTGATGGTCCGCTTCTGGCACGGGGAGGTGGATGTCCTGGTATGCACCGCCATCATTGAAGCCGGCTTGGACATCCCGGCGGCCAACACTATTATCATCAATCGGGCCCACACCATGGGTTTGGCCCAGCTTTACCAACTCCGGGGGCGGGTGGGACGCAGTCAGGCTCAGGCTTATGCTTATCTTTTGGTGCCCGAGGACGCCGCCCTGTCCACGGAAGCCCAGAAGCGTCTGAAGGCCCTGATGGAATTCACCGAACTGGGTTCCGGCTTTAAGATCGCCTTGCATGATCTGCAGATCCGAGGGGCCGGCAACCTCCTGGGCCAGGCTCAATCCGGTCATCTGGCCGAAGTGGGCTATGAATTGTATCTCCAGCTTCTGGAGCAAGCCGTCCGAGAAATGAAAGGTGAACCTCCCGAAGATCAGTCTCCCGATCCAGAAATCCGCTTGCCGGTGGCCGCCTTTCTGCCGGAGGATTATGTGCCGGATGTCCAGCAGCGCCTGGGGCTGTACCGGCGCCTCTCCGGGCACCTTACCCCGGAGATGTTGAAAGAAATGGAAGAGGAGCTCTTGGACCGTTTCGGCCCCTTGCCTCCTGAGGGGCGCAACCTCCTGGAACTGGTGCGCCTCAAAAACCACCTAAGGCAGTTGGGCATCAGGCGCTTGGACGTGCGCGATGGTTTGGCGTTGGTGAAATTTGCCGAGCCTGAGCGTCTTGATCTGGCGCGCCTGTTGAAGTTGCTGCATGAATACCCCCAGCGCTGGCGACTGTCCCCTGATCAGAGCCTGCAGCTGCAGCTGGAGCCCGGGCAAATCTGGTGGGAACCATTGGAAAAGTGCTTGAAAGAAATGGAAAGTTTTGTTAAAGGAAAGAATCACAAGGGGGCAGCAACCGGGTAGTAATAACCATTGACTAGTGGTCAGTAACCATACTTTTGTTTATTCTCAACTTTAAACCTTGAGGTTTGGACTTGCCCAAAGATAAAGTTAATATTTCAAGTACGTCCCCTACTATATTTTTGGTTTTGGGGTGGTTGATGGTAAGCGGGCTGGTGCCTTGGGCGTCGGCGGCCGTGGTGGATAAGATTGTGGCAGTGGTCAATGACGAAATCATCACCCTCTCTGACCTGGAGCAGATGATGAAGTCCGTTCGGGAGCAACCCGGCCTCAGCCGCCAGATGCAGGACAGCAAGGCCTTTCAGCGGGAAATGCTGGAAGTCTTGGTAGACCGGAAGCTGGCCAAAGAGGAGGCCAAACGCCGTGGGCTTACGATTCCCGATAAGGAGGTGGACCAAGCCTTGGCCAACTTCCGCCAGCGGAACCAGTTGACCGATGACGCCTCCTTTGCCCAGGCGTTGGCCAAATCAGGGGTGAGTCTGGCGGAGTTCAAGCAGCAGATGAAAGAGCAGTTGCTCATGGACCGTTTGGTGCAGATGGTGGTGGGCAGCAAGGCGACGGTCAGCGATGCCGACATCCGCCGTTTTTATGAGAGTCAATATCCCAAAAAGGCGGGAGAACTCGCGCACCTGCGCATCCTGAACCTCCCTTATCCCCCCGGGGCCAGCCCCCCTCAGAAAGAAGAATTAAAAGTCAAGGCCGAAATAATTCTGAAGGAGCATCGCCAAGGGGTCTCCCTGGACGCCCTGAAACAGAAACACTCTCTCACCTTGACGGATTTGGGCTTTATCTCCCTGGCTGACCTGGACCCCGCCATCGTCCAGTACCTGGGGCGTCTAAAGCCCGGAGAGGTCGCTCCTCTCCAGACCCCCCAAGGGTTTCAGATAATCCAATTGGTGGCCAGAAAAACCGGCCGGCCCCGGCCACTCGAGGAAGTAGCCCCCGAAATCCGCCAGATTCTGACCCGTCAGGAGATGGAGCGGCGTTTCTCCGAGTGGGTGAAAGGACTGCGGGGGAAGGCCCATATCAAGATCATGCTTTAGATTCTGTCTTCTGTCCTGAAAAGATCTGAGGGCTGACTCCTGAGCCAATAGTTAGATGAAAAAGTCAAACTTTTCATGACCTTGGGTGGGCCAGGGGGTCATGACTGACTGTCCTGATTTTAACTGCCTTCATACAGCTTACCGCCCAATGATTACTGATCATTGAACACTTAAATATGTTTTCCCCTGAGATAGCGCCGGTGGTCAATATTGCCGACTTGCCCCAATATGAGGGGCAGGCGGTAACCATACGGGGATGGGTTTATCATTTGCGCTCAAGCGGCAAGGTGCGTTTTCTGGTGGTGCGCGACGGCACCGGCTTGGTGCAAGGGGTATTGGTAAAAGGTCGTCTGCCGGAGGAGGACTTCCACCAGTTTGACCGCCTGGGTCAGGAGTCTTCCCTCATCCTCAGGGGGCAGGTGCGGGCGGAGCTTAGGGCTCCCGGAGGCTATGAAGTGGAGGTCACGGGGCTGACACCTCTGCACATCTGTCAAAACTACCCCATTGCCCACAAGGAGCACGGCGTCGGCTTCCTGTTGGACCAGCGCCATTTGTGGCTGCGAGCGCCCCGGCAGCAGGCCATTCTGCGCCTGCGGGACGAACTCGCCCGGGCCTGCCGGGACTTCTTCTATGATCGGGGCTTTGTCCTGGTTGACACCCCTATCCTCACCCCTACCGCCTGCGAAGGCACCACCACCCTGTTTGCCACCGATTACCTGGACCGGGGCAAAGCCTATCTTTCCCAAAGCGGCCAACTTTATCTGGAGGCGGCGGCCATGGCGTTGGGAAAGGTGTATTGCTTCGGCCCCACTTTCAGAGCAGAAAAGTCCAAGACCCGCCGACATCTGATGGAATTCTGGATGGTGGAAGCCGAAGCGGCCTTTTACCTCCTGGAAGATATACTACAACTCTGCGAAGACCTGGTGCGCTATCTGGTTCTCAGGGTGTTGGAGCGCAGGAATCGGGAATTAGAGATGCTGGATCGGGACACGACGCTTCTTTCAAAGGTCTCCCAATCATTTCCCCGCCTCAGCTACACCGAAGCGGTGGTCCGCCTCCAGACGGAAGGAGTAGCCATAACCTGGGGGGAAGATTTCGGGGGCGACGAGGAAACCCGGCTTTCCCAGATGTTTGACCGTCCAGTGCTTATCCACCGCTACCCCCGCCAGATTAAAGCCTTTTATATGGAGGCCGATAGGGACAACCCCGAGTTGGCCTTGTGTGTGGACATGCTGGCCCCAGAAGGCTACGGTGAGATCATCGGCGGCTCCCAGCGCGTTGCCGATTTGGACATCCTGCTGGCCCGCCTCCAGGAATACCATTTACCCCAGGAGCCTTTGGAATGGTACCTGGATCTCAGACGCTACGGCAGCGTCCCCCACGCCGGGTTCGGCCTGGGACTGGAACGCCTGCTGGCCTGGGTCTGCGGGTTGAAGCACGTACGAGAAGCCATCCCCTTCCCCCGTTTGTTGGATCGCCTGTATCCGTAAGCAGCGAGATGCTGTTGGCTAGGCGATAATGTTAAGTTAAATCGAGCAGTTGGAAGCCGGTGGCGGGATCTTTCTTCCGCACCCCGGTCGTTCCCAGGATTTCCAAGATCAGAACTTCGCCCACCAGCCAGACCTCCACCCCCGCTCGGGAACAGCCCACGGTGGCGCGGCCTTCCCGGCCGACGGCAGCGTGCAGATGCAGCACGGGAACCCCGGCCTCATTGGGGAAAAGAGTGCCCACCCCTAATACCTCCTGGATGCCTCTCAGGGTGTGGATTATGGGTATGACGGCGTCGCTTCGGCCGGCTTCCGGGCCCACCACTAGGCGGCTGCCGTCCTGGGCACCCCCCACATAGATGACCAAGGCGGCTTTGATCCCCTGGTTTTGACAAAAATCTTCAATGCTCTCCGGCAGACGCTCCCCCTCTGACAAGCGAACTGCAAAAATCCGGCCGATACTGCCTGCGCAATATTCCATGGTAGTTGTCCTGTGTATTTTCTCGATGTTTATGTTATCTAAAAAAACCCCTGGTCGGCACCCTTTATTATAGCCATAAATGCGAAAATCTGGTCGGTCTCCTTTCCGCCCCGGGCAAAATAGCTCCCTTCATCTTTTCCCCTAAAAATTGCTGACCCCGTCAAAAGTCCTTCTGTTCCCCTCACTACACTCCGTTCTCCCAAGAGGAGAGGAAGTTATATTAGTTTATCAGAGGGATATAATCACAAGGGCATTTTACTGGCTTAATAAAAACCAGAAAAATATGCCTTTTTATAAATCCATCAAAATTGAACTGAAAACAGAAAACACCTAATAGAAAACTTTTCAAGACAGTTTACAGTCTAGGTTTTTATTGATATGGAAAAGTAGCAGTGGCTTTAGGCGTGTTTGACCAAATTCCTGAACCCAGCTGGCGGATTAATAGAGCACTGGGCAGTCTGAGAAAGATATGAAAAAGAATCTCCTGACCCGTTCGGGCTATGAGAAACTATTGAAGGAATTCGAGATGCTTAGCAAGGTGGAGCGTCCCCGGCTGGTGCAGGAGATTTTGGAGACCGGGGGAGACGGCCTGCCCTCCCCGCCTCTGGATTTCCAGCGCCTGGTGGCCCGGCGCCACCGGGTGGAACGGCGTCTCAAACAGTTGCAGGAGATTCTCAGTAATGCCGAAGTCTTGGTGGGGAGTAACCTGCCGCCGGACCAGGTGCGGTTTAACTCCAAAGTACGGGTGGTCAACCTGGCCACCGGACAAGAGCGGCAATTCCGGCTGGTGGGGCCGGCGGAGGCAGAAGCCCTGGAAGGCGGCCTGTCCATGTCTTCACCTTTAGGGCGAGCCCTGATGGGCCGGGCCGCTGGAGACAAAATAGAGGTGAATACGCCGGGGGGGCGGAGAATATATCAGATTCTGGAAATTCAGATGGCTGACCTTTGAATCCGGAACTTTGATGAACTCGTAAAAAATCCTTTTTCCCCTCATCCTGCCTCCCCCCCAAGTGGGAGAGGAAATTATATGAGTCACAGCAACGGTAGATAATCACAACGCCATTGTTCCGCGTTAATAAGGCCATGAAAACATGACTTTTTACGAAAACATCCATATTGCACCTAAATAGGGGGTTCTTATGCCTGGAGATCTCTGGGAGTTAAAACCTGAAAGTCTGCGTGCCGTATGCGACCCTAATGAGTTTGGATTTGAGACCACTTTGGATCTTACTCTCCTGAGCAGGAAGGTAGTGGCACAGGACCGGGTCAGACGCGCGTTGGAGGTCGGCCTGGGGCTCAAGGACCCAGAGTATAACATTTTTGTCGCCGGAGCGCCGATGTCCCGCAAAATCGAGACCATCCAGGCCTATGTCCAGGAACTGGCCGCCAAGGAACCCAGCCCGCCGGATTATCTTTATGTGCACAATTTTAAGGAGCCGGAACGCCCTCGGGTGTTGAGCCTCCCTACTGGTCTGGGTCGCACCTTCAAAAATGACATGGAAGCCTTGATCTCTTCCCTCCGGGCTTATATTCCCGAGGTCTTTGAAAGCGAAGACTACACCAACCGCCGGGAGGCACTGGTGCGGCAATTCACCCAGGCCCGCAACGCCATTCTCCAGGAACTGGACGCCTTGGCCGGCAAAGAGGGGTTCATCCTGAACATCACTCAGTCCGGACTGATGATCTTCCCGGGCAAAGAAGGCAAGCCCATGAGCGAAGAGGATCTTAAGGCCTTAAGCGACGAGGAGCGGGAAGCCCTGCGGGTGAAGTCCAATGCCCTGCACGCAGAGATGAATGAGGCCATCAACAAGATCCGCAAGATGGAGAAGGAGTTTCATGAGGCGGAAAAAAAGCTGGACCAGGATATGGCCTTATCCGCAGTAGGACACTATATCGAGGAGCTGGCGGAAAAGTATGCCCAACTCCCCCAAGTAACGGAATATCTCCGGGACGTGGAGAATGACATCTTAAAAAATATCGACGACTTGAAAAAAAAGCCGGGCACTCCGGGACCTTTTCCTTTCCCGGTGCCGGAACCCAGTTTCACACAATATCAGGTCAATCTGTTTGTGGACAACTCAGAGACCAAAGGCGCCCCGGTTCTTTTGGAAAATAATCCCAATTACACCAATCTCTTCGGGGGGGTGGAACGCCGGGCGCAATTCGGTGCCTTGGTGACGGATTTTACGCTGATCCGGCCGGGCGCGGTGCATCGGGCCAACGGCGGTTACCTGATTCTTAATGTGTTGGATCTGCTGCGCTGGTTCTTCTCTTACGAGGCCCTGAAACGCTGTCTGAAAGAGCGGGAGATCAAGATCGAAGACCTGGCGGAACAGTTGGGCTTCATCTCCACCCGCACCCTACAACCCCAGCCCATTCCTTTGAACCTTAAGGTTATTTTGGTAGGTGATCCATACATTTATCAGCTTCTATACATCTATGACGAAGACTTCCAGAAGTTCTTCAAGATCAAGGCCCACTTTGACTACTCCATGCGCAAGTCCCCGGAACACCTGGAGCAATTTGCCTCGCTGGTGGCCAGCTATGTCAAAGAGGAAAACTTACTGCCGATGCACAAGACCGGCATGGCCCGCCTGGTGGAATACGCTCAGGAACTCACCGGACATCAGGAAAAGCTCACCCTGCAACTCAAGGAAGTCCTGGACATTGTCAAGGAGGCCAACTTCTGGGCCAGAAACAACTCCCACGAAGTGATCTTCGGTACCGATATCGACAAGGCCATTGCCGAAAAGATTTATCGGGTGGATCTGCCGGAAGAAAAACTCCAGGAGTTCATCGAGGAAGGTATGCTCTTCATCGAGACCCAGGGGGCGGTGGTGGGGCAAGTCAACGGCCTGTCGATTTTTATGCTGGGGGACCACGCCTTCGGTCGCCCCAGCCGCATTACCGCGGCCTACTCCCTGGGCAAAGAGGGCGTGGTGGCCATCGACCGGGAATCCCAGCTGTCCGGCAACGTCCATACCAAAGGAGTCATGATCTTGGCCGGCTTCCTCAAGAGCCGCTTCGCCCAGGACAAACCCCTGACACTGTCGGCCACTCTCACCTTTGAACAGAGCTATGGGCTAGTGGAAGGAGACAGCGCCTCCGCTGCGGAACTTTTAGCCCTGCTCTCAGCTTTGGCCGACGTGCCCCTGAAGCAGAATATCGCCATCACCGGTTCGGTCAGCCAGCGGGGGGAGGTACAGCCCATCGGTGGCGTCAACTGGAAGATCGAAGGCTTCTACAAGGTCTGCCAAGCCCGGGGTTTGAACGGCAGCCACGGGGTGATTATCCCCAAGGCCAACGTCAAAGACCTGATGCTGAAGAAGGAAGTGGTGGAGGCGGTCCGGGAAGGGAAATTCCACGTCTGGGCGGTGGGCCAGATCGACGAGGCCCTGGAACTGCTCACCGGCTTACCGGCCGGGAAAAGGCTGCCGGACGGCACCTTTGAACCTGACACCGTGAACTATAAAGTTGACCAGACCCTGCGCCGCCTCATGGAGACCGCCCGGGAGCTGATGAAGGAGGAAAAGGGGGAAAAATAGGTGCACCCTTTTACTGTGCCACTCTCCTCAGGCTTCTCATCTTCGCTGGTTTTATATACTTTTCATCTCCCGCTGCACCATAGACCAGAGGCGGCTCCAGGAGCCATCGGTCCTTTCGGGGCAGCTGGTCTCAGCCTTGCTTAGGAGGTGCGGCGGCTCCTGGGTGCAGATTTCTACCAGTGCTTGCGCCATCTTATATAAATCCTGAGCGGCAGGGCTTTTCTCCTGGTTCAGGGGGAAGGGTACCATCTGATTAACGGCCTTGTCCACTGCGGGATCATGGGAGAGATAACCCAGCAATTTGGGTTCCAGGCTGAGAAATGAGGCGCAGACTTTCTCAATGATCTTCCAGGCCTGGATGTCCCGGTCAGTTTTTACTTCATTCACCACAAGATAAAGTTCAAAGCTCTTTAGCAACTTAAGGAAGCGAGTGAGGCGGTCAACGTCACCCCCTTGAAGATGGAAAAGGAGGTCTTCAACGGAGTCAGGTTTGCCGTCGGTGGGCTGGTCTTCGCTTTTCAGGACTAAACGCAGCACTTCGTGGTCCCGGGAGAACTCCCGGGAGATCTGGCGGTAGAGGGCGCTTTTTATGAAGCCATAGGCGTTCTGGAGAGAGGTGGGATGAGAGGTCAGGACACAGATGCGTCCGGGGGAGTAGTTAAAGAAGTCCAGGACGTTGTAAGAGGTGCCGGCGCCTAAGTCCAAAAGAACCAAATCAGCGGGCAGGTTCTCGAGCTGGGTCAGGATTCTGACCTTCTGGGCATAAGTAGGGTTGGCCGCCCCCAGAATGTCATCGGCCCCGCAAATGAGACCGATGCCCTCCACGTCGGTGTCAATAATGACCTCTTCCAGAGAGTTTACCCGTTTCAGGAAGAAATCCTCCAGGGTAAAGGGGGGATAGCGCACCCCCATGAGGGTGTGGAGGTTGGCGCCCCCCAAGTCGGCGTCCACCAGGATGACCTTTTTGTCCAGATGGGCCAAGCAGATGCCCAACCCCAGAGTGAAGACGCTTTTCCCCACTCCACCTTTGCCCCCGCCGATGCTCCACAATTTTTTTCCCGGCTGTGCCGACATCCGTGAACCCCTTTATATTGTAAGCCGTGAGGTGTGAGCCGTTGGACGTATGTTGTAAGCTGTATAGTAAAATTAATATTGTTTTCTTGTTTAGCGGTTTAAACTTTCTTCGCTTGCCTCACACCTCTTGCCTTTTATTGCTTGCTGTTGACAGTTCGGCGCCACATGCTCCATAGACTTTTGCCGGCCATCATCAGACTGCCATAGATGGCGGCGATGCTCCCCCAGACCTTGACGCCGCCGGAAGCGGTGAAGTACAAAGCCAGTCCGCCGACTACAGCAGCCAAGGCCACCAGATAAAAGCCCTGGTCCCAGTGAGGGGCCGCCGGCGGCTGGTGCACCTGATCCCAGGAGTCCCAGAGCGTCTTGATATCCCGGGGGTATATTTTTAATTGGTTCTCCAAGGCACGCCTGGCTTTCTGAACCGGATCGTCAAGCTCCAGGCTCACCAGATACTCGGAAGGATCGCGGTTCCCCGGCCTGGTCCAGAGCACCTTGCCGGGAACTTCCAGGTCATCCGCCTTTTCCTCCCCGAGAATGAGCAAGACCCCCTCTTGACCATTCAGGCTTTCGGGGACAAACCCGGTCGGCATCCAGCTGCCCACCAGGATCGCCCCCTTGCCTGAGAGGCTTTTGACCTGCAGGGGGAGATGGCAGAGCTCGCCTCCGGGTTGGCGACACACCTCAAAAAATACCTTGGAGTCCACAGGCATGCCGGCGGCAGCCACCTCAGCTGCGTTAGCATTCATGTTCATCATTCTTCCTATCGGCTATGTTCAGAAAAAAAATAAAATATATGGGCTTACTTTCAAAACGGCCTCTCATAGGGAGGGGAGGTGCCCAAGGTCAATAAAAGTTAGCTCAAACATATTTAAGAATTCGTAAAAAGTCCACGTTTTCCACACCTTTTCCCGGCCTCAAGGGGAAGATGGGATAATAAGTTGATATTTCAGGTTAAATACTTTTTTATCCGGGCGATTTATCCCTCGCTGAATTACAAGACAAACTTCTTCTTGAAGATTAACTAGCTTGAACTTTGATCTTTTCAAGGTGGCCTTAGCGGTTTTGCTTTAATAACCGACGCAGATAGTTTAGTTCCCGATGATGTTGAGCATCCAGTTGCTCTTTCAGAAGTTGGTTTTCCCGATGCTTTTGGCGGCAGATTTCTTGCCAGGTGCCCAGTCTCCCCAGCTCGTAGATCATGGCCTCATATTTACGACGCTCCACCAGGAAGTTTTCCTGAGAGAATTGCAAGACCTCCTGCCAGGTTTGGCGCAATTCCGAAAACCACTCCCGCATTTGACCCTGTGCATCTTTGAGGTCCAGCGCTCCCGCCAAAGGTGCGCGCCAGGGAGAACCTGGCTTTGCCCCGGCAGTGGGGGGAGCTTCAGGAGAGGCAGGCGTTGGGCCGGTTTTGTCCTTCTCACCTGTAAGCGGCGACTCTTTGCCAACGGGGGCAACTTTCTCCTCCGGCGCCTTCCACCACCACTCCGGGTCTTCTTGGGGCATTCGGCGCGCCAGGAGGTTTTGCAGAACAGCCAACCCCTCTGGCTGCTGCCGGAGATCGCCTTGGGGAGCATACCACAACAAGGCCAGAAGCAGCCGTTGGTCTTTGAGGCCGGCGGCCAGAGCAGCGTCCAGCAGCTTTTCATAATAGGCGGCGCCAATGGCCGGGGCGAGAAGGGCCTGCATGATTTTGGGGCGGCGAACAATAAGGGGGTAGAGCTCTTCCCAGGCCGGCAGGTCGGGTTTGAGGGGAGAGTCAGATTCCGCTGGGGGCGAGGTGGTCTGCAAAAATTTTCTTAAGATGGGCGCCGGCGGTGCAGGAGGAGTCTGCCAAGGCGGCCTGAGCCAGCGCAGATTTGCCTTGGCCTCGGGCTCCACCGAGGGTGGGGCCAGCACCATGCCACCTTCGCCAAAAACCATGATCTGGAAGGCGTTGAGGAAAAATGAGGCCGGCGGCCGCCAACCGGCAGGAATTTCATAATAGTGCTGCTCCCGCTCCCGTCCTATCTCGGCCACGCAGGGGGAACACCAATCCCCCGGCTGGCTGAAAGGAAAAAGACTGCTCTGCCGGTGGACCTCCAACACCAGCAGTCGGGAGGCAGTGCCGGTGCGGACCCCCAAATTGACCTGCACCCCTTCCAGCCCCAGCTCCATCATCCTCTGGGACCATTGGCTCTCAGGCTGCCGGAAATCCAAACCCAAATCGGCTTGCCCCCGGGAGGTGACCGCCACCAATTGCCAGCCCAGACTAAGATACTTGGCGGTGTACTTGATCAGCACGTCGCTGTAATCCAAATGGTTTTTTAAATTTAGAATGCGACAGACTTCCTCCTCCCGCACGCCGGCGTCAATCTTCCGAGGAGGAGTCTCATCCCCCTGAGCAGGGCTGTCTGTGAAAAATGACAGGGACATGATGCACGGAATTGATGAAAGCTAGTGGCGCTGCTCTCGCCAAGGGGCAATAATAATGCGCCATCCGCCTAAGGCCTGGCCTAAAATTAGCACAATGACGAGCTGACCGCCCCCGATCTTGACTCTAGCAGGCGCCCGTCACCTGAATTGCGGGGCCGATTTCTGACCGAGACCGGCCTGCCGACTCACCGTTTGGCCCGGCGAAGCCCTGCAGCCACCTCGTTGCCACTAGGGCATAGAGTTTTTTTTCCTTTTTTTTATCGGCCGGATGGCAAGAAAACTTGAATTTCCCAATGAAAAGGGCTATAGCCTATAAGCGCTAGACGACAAGTGAAAAACTCCAAGCATCCTGTTACAGGTTGTTTGGGGTGTCTGACTGAGTGCCTGTTCTGACAAGCAAATTCAACTTACGGGAGAGTTGCCAATATGGATTCATACAAGATCACGTTGAGCGAAGCGGAGATACCCCAGGAGTGGTTTAACATCCAACCGCATCTGCCCCGGCCGTTGCCCCCTTACCTTCATCCGGGCACCGGCGAGCCGGTGGGGCCTCAGGATCTGGCCCCTATCTTCCCCATGGGCCTCATTCTCCAGGAGGTGAGTCAGGACCCCTTAATACCCATCCCGGATGAGGTCTTGAGGATTTATCAACTCTGGCGTCCGACCCCTTTGCACCGCGCCCGCCGCCTGGAGGCGGCCTTGAAAACCCCGGCCCGCATTTACTATAAGAACGAGTCTGTGAGCCCTCCGGGCAGTCATAAGCCCAATACCGCAGTGGCCCAGGCCTACTACAACAAGGTGGAAGGAGTCAAGAGGTTGGCCACCGAAACCGGAGCCGGCCAATGGGGCAGCGCCTTGGCCTTTGCCTGTAAATTATTTGACATGGAGTGCACCGTCTACATGGTGAAGGTCAGTTACTTCCAAAAGCCCTACCGCCGGTCGCTGATGCACATCTGGGGAGCCGAAGTCTTCCCCTCTCCCACTGACCGCACTCGGTCGGGGCGGGGCATTCTGGCTCAAAATCCTGACTCTCCCGGCAGTCTGGGGATTGCCATCTCCGAGGCCGTGGAGGACGCCGCCACCCACGACGACACCAAGTATTCCCTGGGCAGTGTGTTGAACCATGTACTCTTGCATCAGACCATCGTGGGCTTGGAAACCAAAAAGCAACTGGCCTTGGCCGGAGAGGAGGCCGACATCCTCATCGGCTGTGTGGGAGGCGGCAGCAACTTTGCCGGGTTTGCCTTCCCCTTTGTACCGGACAAACTCAAGGGTCGGGACATCCGAATTATTGCCGTGGAGCCCACCGCCTGCCCCACGCTCACCAAAGGTCTGTATACTTATGACTTCGGCGACACCGCCCGTCTGACCCCGCTGATCTTGATGTACACCCTGGGGCATGGGTTTGTGCCGCCGGGCATCCACGCCGGCGGTTTGCGCTATCACGGCGACGCCCCGCTGTTGTGCCTGCTGGTGCATGAGAAGATCATGGAGGCCCGGGCTTATCATCAGAACCCGGTTTTTGCAGGGGCCCGCCTCTTTGCCCAGACCGAAGGAATCATCCCGGCCCCGGAGACCGCCCACGCTCTGCGGGCCGTCATCGACGAGGCCATCGTCTGCCGGGAAACCGGGCAGAGCAAATGCATCGTGATGAATTACTCCGGCCACGGCCACTTCGACCTATCCGCTTACGACGCCTACCTGGAGGACAAACTGGAAGATTTTGAATATCCGAAGGAAATGATTGAGCAAGCCTTGGCCGACCTGCCAAAGGTCGGGAAATAGGCGAGAGCCCAGGAGTCAAGGCTCCTTATGTGGGCTGGCAGTTAGGCGCTCGAACTTTTTGTTTCAGGTTTTTTGATCACGTTGAGATAGAGGCGGTGCTGGTGGTGTTGCCAAGCGCGGCGGATGACGGCGGCGGTAAGATCTGGCAGGTTCAACGCATCCAGCTCTGAGAAGGGAATAAAACGGGCAGCAGTGATGTCTGAGGCGGGGGCAAGCTCACCCGTTCGGTAATCGCACACATAATCAATAAGCACGTAGTGGTACGGAATCCGGCCTTGGTCGTCGTGATAGATGTGGTTCACCACTGCGGTGACGCCCAAGATCCTGACGGTCAGGCCGGTCTCTTCCCGGACTTCCCTGGCCACCGCCTCTTCCAGAGTTTCCCCCAGTTCCACCAAACCTCCCGGCAAACTCCAGGCGCCCTTGGCCGGTTCCTGACCCCGGCGCACCACCAACACCTCCTCACCCCGGAAGATGACGGCACCCACCCCCACCACCGGCTGCTCAGGATAATGGCGTTTCATTTAGCGGCTCACGGCTCACATTTCCACCCGCAAGGACCGCTTGACCCGAATGGCCGCCGCCCCTCCCACCGGGCACACGTGTTCGCAGTGGCCGCAGCCGATGCAGCGGTCAGGGTGCACCACCGGTAGTTTCACCATAACCTTGGCGCCTTTATGGTTAAGCACCTCTTGGTCCACAAAAGTGATGGCCTTGGGGGAGACAGGGCAGTGTTCCTCGCACACCAGGCAGTCCTGGGCTTCGGTGTAGGGGATGCAGCGGCTGCGGTTGAGGAAGGCGGTGCCTAAGCTCATCGCTTGTTTGACGGCCGGCTCCAACCGGGGGATGGCCCCGGTGGGACACACCTGACCACACAACGTGCAGGAATAGGCACAATAGCCCAAACGAGGAACCAGGCGGGGCGTGTACAAGCCCTCCAGGCCCCCTTCCCACAGCACGGGCTGCAGGCCATTGGTCAGGCACACCTTCATACACTCGCCGCAGCGCACACAGCGACTCAGGAATTCTCCCTCCTCCTGGGCGCCGGGTGGCCGCAGGAGAAACTCATCCGGCCGGCGGCCCAGGGAGCCAAGCCGCACCAAGGGCACCGCCGCCGCACCCATCACCAACGCGTTCACCACCTGCCGCCGCCCTAAGTCCAAGGCAGCCCGGGGCGCTCGCGAGCGCCAGACAAATCTGACCCGCCCTTGCTGACATTCAGCCAGGCAGCGCAGACAGAGCTGGCACTCAGCGCTTTGGTGCCTATCTTTCTCCACCAATGCTCCCATCTTGCAAATCTGCACGCAATCGCCGCAGTCGCGACAAAGAACGGCGGGCACCCGGCGCAGGAGAGAAATGCGGGCTATAAGACCGTAAAGGGCACCCAGGGGGCATAAGGCCCGGCACCAGAAGCGGCGGTCCAGGCGTTCCGCCGCCACCAGCAGTCCAAAAAGTACCAGAGTAAGAAAAGGCAACAGAAAAACCGGGGCCCGAAAAGGCAAAATTGTGGCTTTGCAGAACCGATAGAGGGGTTCACTGACATAAGTGAAGGGTTCTCCCAGGCTGTAGAAGGCCAGGGAGGCTTTTTCTATTGCATAAGAGAGACCGGGATAAAAGACAATGGCCAGGGTGCGCCACAGGAGAGACAAGGGATCCAACAGACCGGCCAGGTTGAGGGACAAAGGGGCCCCGGCCAGCAGGGCGATGAGCAGGTAATATTTCAGCCGGCGCCACCTGGTGGCCACACCCTGGTCCGGTCGGGGGGCGAACAACAGATGTCGGCAGCCGTCCAGTGTGGTGCCCAAAGGGCAAACCCAACCGCAAAAAAACCGCCCCAGCACCACCGTCAACCCCAAAAATATCAGCGACCATAACAGCCCCAGGACCAAGGGACTGAAAGTCAACAAATTAACCGCCAGGACCAGAGGGTCAAAGCGAAAGAAAAGGTCCACCGGCCAAGCCAGGGTGTCCTGCCCCCCATACTCCGCCTGCAGAAAGAGCCAGACAAACAGTAAAAAAAAGAAAATCTGGACGGCGCGGCGCACCGTCACCCAGGAACGTGGGAACGAAGTTTTTTTTATAGAGGTCATTTTGAAATTGGGTTCGGGGCTCCCCGTCATTAGGCCGGAGATTCAGGTTATGGGGTGTTTTTCAGCGGTTTTCCGTTTACCCCTAACCTCTTGTCCCTTGCTTCCGGATCTCTTGCCCATCGCCGCTAGCCTGTTATGAGATAAACTTGATTTTACTTAAATCCATTTCCCCCAGCCCCAATTCATAGGCCCGACTGATATAGCCGATATCGGTGGGTTTGAGGCCAAAGAGGGTGGCGCCGAAGGCGTCCAGGGCCACCGGGTCGGTGCCGGCCAACACTAGGTTTTTGATTTCCACGTCCTCCAACCGTCCGCCGGAGGGGCCGTTGCGCACCAGAATCCGGGTGGCGTCCAAAACATGGAGGTCCGGGCGCAGGATCAGGTTCATGTCGGCGATGTTCTGATGCAGACCCACGTGGCAGCGGCCCCGCCAGCCGCCGATGGCTCCCATCATGTTTTTCAGGCACATGGTGAGGCGGGCTTCAGAATGATGCTTGGCCACCGGAATGTTGATGAAACGGTCGGCTGCTAGAATATCTTGGTAGAAAGACCACTTCTTCAGGGCCTTGGCCTTGGGGATGGGCAGCTCCACAAAGCGGCGTTCATCGACGAATTCCACCACCGCCCGGGAGTCGCGCAGGCCTTCCACGGCGGCCTTGATGCCGCTGTTAAGGTAGGACTTGCGGGCGTCGTGGCAGGTGCGGTCCAGAACCTTAACCTTCTTGGCCCCGGCCTCCAGGCACATGGCCACCACCTGCCGTACCACCAAAGGGTGGGCATTGGCGGCCAACTCCGGGGCCCGGTCCCAGGCCATGTTGGGTTTCACCACCACGGTCTCGCCGGGGTGGACAAACTTCTTCATCCCTCCCAAAGACTGGATGGCTTCACCAGTGATGTGGGCAAAATCGGCGCCTTGGGCCTTGGCCAGCACAGGTTGAGGCTTCTCTAGCGGGGCCATGGCGAAGACCTCCTGCGTCAGCCCCAGAAGTCGGGTTGAACCGGCCATCATGCCTAAGGCCGCCAGTTTACATAGAAATTCCCGCCGCTCCATTTTGCCTCCTTGATAACTAAGTCGTGAGCCATAAGCATTTTAAAGTAAAGAATCATCGCAGGGCGCAACCCTGGCATACGAGTTTCGGTTGCTGCCTGTTTTGACACCAGCGCTCGCAAAGCTGTTAATTATTATTAGGAGCGTAAATTAGATTAACTCCTCACCCTCCCCCCTCACTATTTTGACCACTGACCGGTGGGTTTGCAAGTTTTTCTTGACAGCGGGGGGCATTTCCATTAAATGACTCAAGAGTCATATATCTGACTAATCAGTCAATGAAAGCTGCCAGACAGTCCAAAAGAGAAGTCGTGGCGGCCTTCCGCACCCGGGAGATTTTGGCTGCGGCCCGGCGCCTGATGGGCTTGAACTCCTCTGAGGCGGTGACCATGGACGACATCGCCCAGGCAGCCGGAGTGGCCAAGGGAATTATCTACCTTTATTTTTCGAGTAAGAACGAGCTGCTGCAGGCCCTCCTCTCCCAGACCGGAGAGAACTTGCCTCAGGACCTGGAAGCCATCCTGACTACCAATCTTTCACCCCGGGATAAGTTGCAGCAAGTCTTGACGTTACTGGTACATCACCTGGAGCGGGAACGGATCCTGTTCTCCATCTACCTGCCTGGATTGCGGGCTGGAGAGGCAGGCGGCGGAAACATTACCCAGGAAGCCTGGCCGGTGATTTCCAGCCTGATTTTCTCGGGACTAGCCCCAAAATCTGGGGTACCATGTGAGGTTGCCCAAACATGAGGTCCGCACGGGTCTGGCGAATATTCTTCCTCGGGTGTTTGTGGTGGTGGTGGGGACACCCGTTGGTCATCGCCGCGCAGACGCCCCCGGTCCTTACACTGAAGGAAGCCCTGCAACTGGCCTTCAAAGCCAACCCCCAGCTCAAGCTCGGCCGCCTGGAAGAGCAGATCGCCGGCGATGAGGTGGTGCGGGCCCGGTCAGGCTTCTTGCCTCAGGTCAAGGCCCAGGTGGGACATACCATTTATGACGACCCCACCAAGGTCATTATTACCAAGGGTGAGGCATTGGGAGCGGTAAACATTCCGGAGACCGCCGTGGCCATGACCAATCGGAATTATTGGGCCAGCCAAGTGAGCCTGGAGCAGACCATCTTCGATTTTTGGGCCACCCCGGCCCGCTATCAGGCGGCAGTCCTGGGAAAGAGCGCCACCCGCCTGGACACCGCCCAGACGAGGGACAATGTCTTTCTTCTGGTCTGTCAAGGCTACTTCCGGGTACTGCGAGCAGAGAAGCTGGTCACCGTAGCGCTGCAGGAAGTAGCTCAGCTTAAGGAACATCTGCGGATGGCCCGGGATTTTTACGATTTCGGGGTCACCACCTATAATGACGTCCTGCAGGCGGAAGTGGCCCTGGCCGACGCTGAGCAACGCCTCATCACCGCCAAAAATGATGTCATCACCTTTAAGTCAAACCTGAACAAGATCATGGGCCAGCCCATAGCTCAACCCTTGAATTTGACTGAGGAGAAAGACCTGGCTGTCCCGGCCTGGGGTCTGGCGGAAGCCTCAGAGGCCGCACTGAAACAACGCGCTGACCTCAAGGCCGCCCAGCAACGCATTGAGCAGGGGAAAAGCCAGCTCACCCAGGCCCGGGCCGGTTTTTTCCCCCGCCTTTACGCCCAGGCCGGGCATACCTACCAAAAGAATACCGCGTGGCTCCATGACCACCAATATTTTGCCATTTTCGGCCTTCAATGGAGCCTGTTCTCAGGTCTGGACACTCGGGCGCAGGTCAGCCAGGCCCGAGAGCGCCTGGAACAGCTCCAAGTCCGCCGCCAGGACCTCTCGGACCGGGTGCGTTTGGACGTCCAGACCGCCTATCTCGGCCTCAAAGAAACCGCGGACCGCCTCCGGGTGACCCAAAAAGCCGTGGCCCAGGCAGAGGAAAACCTGCGCCTCAATGAGGAGCGCTATCGGGAGCAAGTGGGCACCGCCACCGACGTCATTGACGCCCAGACCTTGTTGACCCGCACTCGGGTTAATTATTTCAATGCCCGTTATGACCACCAGATGGCCAAGGCTCAGATGCTCTGGGCCATCGGACAGATCAATCAGCTTCTGTCGCAGGAAAACCAGAAACATGGCCAGCTTCAATAAACGACCGGTTCAAATAGTGGTGTTGCTAGTGGTTCTCTTGCTTCTGAGCGCCGGGGGAGTGGCCTATTATTTCTTCTATATCCGTTATTACGTAACTACTGACAATGCTTATATCACCGGTCACCAGGGGATGATTTCCAGCCGGGTACCCGGCCGGGTGGATCAGGTGCTGATCACCGACAACCAGCGCGTGGAGGCGGGGCAGCTGCTGTTCACCCTGGACCCCAAAGATTATGAAACGGCCTTGGCCCAAGCTGAAGCCGCCCTCCATCGCCTGCACCAAGAGGTGGCCCAGCGTTATGCCGCCGTCCGGGCCGCCCAAGCCAAGGTGGCCCAAACCGCCGCCCTCCATCGCCGCGCCCAAACTGATCGCCAACGCTACCAGAATCTCTACGAACGCCGGACTGTCTCCCGGGAAACTCTGGACCGGGTGTTGACTAATTTCAAAGTGGCAACGGCCGAACTGGAGGAGGCCCGGCAGGAGCACCTTCGGGCCTTGGCGGCCATCGGCGGGTCTTTGGACTTGCCCCTGGAAGAACAGCCGGCCATCAAAGAGGCAAAAGCCAAAGTGGCGCAGGCCCGCCTCAACCTGGCATACACCCAGGTCAAGGCTCCTTTTACCGGCTTTGTCACCAAAAAAAACCTGGAACCAGGCAACTGGCTGGTCCCCGGCCAGCCGGTAATGATGCTCATTCCCCTGGACCCCGGCCAAGTCTGGGTGCAAGCCAATTTCAAGGAAACTCAGCTCACCCAGGTATGTATCGGCCAGCCGGCCACCATCAAGGTTGATACTTACCCCGAGGTTACTTTCAAAGGCAAGGTGGATTCCCTCATGGCCGGCACCGGAGCCGCCTTTGCTTTGCTGCCGCCGGAAAACGCCACCGGCAATTGGGTCAAGGTGGTGCAGCGTATTCCGGTCAAGGTGGTTTTGCTGCCGCCTTATCCTGAAGACCGCCCCCTGCGTCTGGGGATGTCCTGCGAAGTATCCATCAACACCCGGGAACGCTCCGGACCGCGCCTGTTAGAAATGGGCAGTAAGCAGTGAGCAGTGAGCCGCCCCAGGTCAACAAATGGCTCATTACCATCGCGGTAATGGCCGGCACCTTCATGGAGATCATCGACACCACGGTGGTCAATGTAGCCGTGCCGCATATTGCCGGGAGCCTGTCGGCCGGAGTGGATGAAGCCACCTGGGTGCTGACCTCATATCTGGTCTCCAACGCCATTGTTTTGCCCATCACCGGCTGGCTGTCCGCCCTGTTCGGCCGCAAGCGCTTTCTGCTGTTATGCCTGGCCCTGTTCACCGGCAGCTCCATGCTCTGTGGGGCGGCTCCCAACCTGGGGAGTCTTATCTTTTTCCGGGTTTTTCAGGGCGTGGGCGGCGGCGCCTTGCAGCCCCTGTCGCAGGCTATTCTGCTCGAAACCTTTCCGCCCCGGGAGCGCGGCATGGCCATGGCCATCTGGGGCATCGGCGTGGTCATCGCCCCCATCATCGGCCCCATCCTGGGGGGCTGGATCACCGACAACTGGAACTGGCGTTGGGTCTTTTATATCAATCTGCCCATTGGTCTTTTGTCTCTGATCATGACCCGAGCCTTTATCTTCGACCCAGACTACATCAGGGCCCAACGGGCCGGCCGTATCGATTATTTGGGGCTGGGATTGCTCTGTCTGGGACTGGGGACTCTGCAGGTCATCCTGGACAAGGGTGAACGTGAGGACTGGTTCGGCTCGGTGTTTATCATCCGCTTGGCCCTGATCAGTGCTGTGTCCCTGGTGCTCCTGATTTACTGGGAGCTCAAGACCGAGCATCCGGTGGTGGACCTGCGCCTGTTTAAAGAACGCACTTATGCCGCCGGCGTCACCATCATGTTTTTCTTCGGCTTTGCCCTGTACGCCAGTGTGGTACTCCTGCCCCTCTATCTACAGCTTATCATGGGCTATACCGCCACCCTGTCGGGCTTGGCCCTGGGAGCCGGGGGTGTGGCCTCCCTTTTTGTCATGCCGGTGGTGGGCCGCCTCACCACCAAGGTGGACAGCCGCGTGCTCGTGGCAGTGGGTCTGCTCATCAATTGCCTGGCGGTTTACCTCATGAGTCTTTATAATACACAGATAGACTTTTACTGGGCAGCCATGCCGCGCTTCATCCAGGGCTTCGGTCTGGGTACCACTTTCGTATCCCTCACCACCCTCACCATGCACCGCATCTCCCAAGAGAAAATGGGCAACGCCACCGGTATCTTCAACCTGGTCCGCAACTTGGGCGGTTCTTTCGGTATCGCCACCGTTACCACCTTGCTCTCCCGCCGGGCCCAAATGCACCAAAGCCACCTGGTGGAACATCTAACCCCCTTCTCCCCCTCTTTTCAGGACTGGCAGGCCAGAATGGGAGACATCTTTGCCTATCTTGGCCCTGCTTGGAAATATTGGGAAAATCCTCTGCCTCTGGCCGGGCTTTACCAGGAAATGCTGCGCCAAGCCCAGATGCTGGCCTTTTGCGAAGATTACTGGCTTTTGGCTGTCCTTTTCCTTCTTTTGCTGCCCCTATTGTTCTTCATGCGCCATGGGCCGGAGTTAAAAGGCTGAGGGTGTGCGCCGCCTGACCTTCATCCTCCTGATCGTGGCCGGCCTCTTTCTCGTCTGGATGCTCAATGAGGTGGGCTGGGAGAAGCTGGCGCGGCATCTCTTGCAGGTGGGCTGGTATTGGCCGCTGTTGCTCCTCCCCTACGGCGTGGTCAACTGGCTGGAGGCCCTGTCGTGGGATTTTATTCTGCTCAGCCAGCGTCATCGCCCCTCCCTGATCCGGCTGTATTTTTTACGCCTGGCCGGAGAAGCCCTGAATCAGCTTACACCCACCGCTTCCATAGGGGGGGAACCATTCAAAGCTGTGCGTCTTCATGCCGATGGGGTGCCCTGGGAAGACGCCACCGCCTCGGTGGTGATCCAAAAGGGCATTTTGGTGCTGAGCCTGGTGCTCTATATCCTGCTGGGGGTGGCCTTGGCACCGCTGCTTTTGCCTCAAACCGTCGCTCACTTGGGGATGCTCAGCCTGGGTGCCCTGCTGTTGGGAGTTGGCGCTCTGACGTTCGTCCTCCTGCAACGCCAGGGGCCGTGTCTAGCGGCTCTGCGCTTTCTCACCCGCCTGCGGCTGTGCCCCCAATTCTTTAAAGCCAGGGAGGCGGAGCTTGGCGTCCTGGATGCCCACCTGGCCAAATTCTACCGTGAGCATCCCGGCCGCGGCTTGGCGGCCTTGGTTCTGTTTTTCCTGAGCTGGCTGCTGCATGGAGTGGAGGTCTATCTGATCTTCTGGCTTCTGGGTCATCCCATCAGCTGGCCCTTGGCCTTATGCCTGGATGGACTGGCCATGCTCTTTGCCGCCCTGGGCTTTGTCATCCCGGCCGCCCTGGGGGTGCAGGAAGGGGGTAATGTCCTGTTGGCTTTGGGGTTCAACCTGGGCGCCACCCTGGGCGCCGCCTTCAGCATCTTAAGGCGCTTGCGAGAAGCCTTTTGGCTTTCTTTGGGCCTGCTGGTCGCCGCCCGGGAGAGGTGAACAAAAGATGATACCAGATAAATGAGACGGAGCCCTCGCCTCTTGGCCGCTGCCCTTAAAATCCTGGTCGATCCGGAGCCCCGCCGGGAAATTGACATGCCGGTGAGCCTGTCGGAGCGCATGAACAGGCCGGCACGACCCCTTCCTCCCCACCAGCGTCAAACCCTACTGACCGACCTTTTTCCCTGGCAGAAAAACGGCGTCCAATTCCAACGCCCCTAGCCCATCGGCGAAATCCCAAGAGGTGTTTTCTACCAGACTGCCGCCGACTTCCCCCTAGCCCCAGGACCCTAAACAGTCTGCCACAGGAAATATGCCTTTCTTTTTTTGATCCCGCTAAACCATGCTGCCGGGCGAATAATCACCACGGCTTTCGACCTGTACCTCATTCGCTGTACCTGCGAATGAACACGATGGACAAACCAGCTAAGAGACAGCCGACTGCAGCCATCAGAACAAGGGAAGTCAGGCTCTCCACCCCCCAAAAAGGGGCCCGGAACAGCCGGTTGGTGTGGGTTAAAGGGAGGAGATAAATGAGATATTGCAGCCACCAGGGCATTTCCTCCACCGGGAAGAAGGTGCCGCCGAAAAAGGCCATGGGCATGATAAAGAAATTGGTAAAGGTGGCGGTATCCTCGTGAGATCTGGACTTCAGGCCCACCACCACCCCAAAGGTGGCGAAGACCAGGCCATTCATCAACAGGGCCAGGACAAACACCGCATTGAAGTGCAAATGGCTGCCCAACAGCAACCCCAGGATCAGGATGACCAATGACGCAAACAAACCCCGCACCACTCCGGCCAGCATCAACCCGGTGACAATCTCCCACGGGGCTACCGGCGCCTGCAGATAGATCTGAAAGGTGCGGAAATACAGCCGCCCCATATTTAGGCTGCTGGCCACCCAACTGTAGGAGTTGGTCATGGAGCTCATGGCCACCAGGCCCGGCAGCAGAAAATCCAAATAGGAGCTGCCAGGAATCTGCACCCTTTTTCCTAGTCCCAGACCAAAGGCCCCCAAGTAAAGAAGGGGCGCAAACAAAGTGGAAATCACGTACCCCAAGCGCAGCAGCCGCCGCTGAAAGAGAAGCATGTCCTTGAGAAAGATGACCACCCAGTTCATCGGCTCAGACGCTCCCCGGTAAGCTGAATAAAAACGTCCTCCAAGTTAGCCTGGCGGATGAGGACACCATCAGACTCCTGCTGCGCCCGCTCATAGGCTTGCGTCCTGTCCTGCACCAGAAGATACTGCCGCCGGAAGCCGTCCACCGTCTCCACCACGTAACCGCCGACCTGGGCGATGAGGGCCTGAGGCGTATCCAAAGCAATGAGACGGCCCCGATTCAGAATGCCCACCCGTTCGCAGAGCATCTCAGCTTCCTCAATGTAATGAGTGGTAAGCAATAGGGTAATGCCTTGCGCTTTGAGCTGGCGGATCATATCCCACAATTGCCGCCGGATCTGGGGGTCCAGACCCACAGTCGGCTCGTCCAAAAAAAGCACCCGGGGGCGAGACAACAAAGCGCGGGCAATCAGCAGGCGACGCTGCATGCCACCTGAGAACTCCTTGACCTGGTGGTGGCTCCGCTCTTCCAACTGAGCCCAGGTTAGAAGCTCGTTGATCCGCTGGGACAGGGGAGACACCCCGTACAGCCGCCCGTAAAACCAGAGGTTCTCGTAGGCCGTAAGCTCCCGGTCCAGATTGATTTCCTGCGGACAAACCCCGATCAGGGGTTTAAGCCGACGGCGTTCCCGCACCACATCAAAGCCGGCGATGTGGGCTGTGCCTTGGCTGGGAAACGCCAAGGTGGTCAAAATTTTGATGGCGGTGGTCTTGCCGGCGCCGTTGGGCCCTAACAACCCAAAGATTTCCCCCTCCCCAATCTCCAGGGTGAGGCCCTCCAAAGCCGTAACCCCCTGATACTGTTTGGTCAGACCGGTAATACTAATCATGTCAGTCTATTATAGGCATTAATTATGAACCACCAGGACATGCTATCTTGAATTTCCCAATTTACCAGAAAAACCTTTTCACCGTAGAATCTTATGCTCCCTAATCGCCAACTTACTCCGCACCCCATATGGCTCCCAAAAAGATTAGGGGTACAATTGGACCAACTGGAAAAGATATGGAGTCCCTAGCTATTGTGCGACCGGAAGTGGTGCCCAAGAAGGCGCCTCAGGATATCCTTTACCCGCGGCGTTATAGGATGGCAATCTCGGGGGAGAACCATCGCCCATGACCAGGCAACTAATTTATGGAGATGCCGGCCAGGGAGCCATGCTCAGCGCAAAGAAAATTACCGCAAAATCCGAAATACCTCCTGCTTCAGGCGGCGAAACTCCACTTCCACCTGTTGCCGGTGCTTCTGGTGGATGGCTTCCCGAATCTTTTTGACCACGTCGTCTAACCGAAAAGGTTTCACTACCACGTCCACTTCACTCCGATAAACCCAATGGCTGGTGCGACGTTGGGGTTCTGCCATTAAAAGAACCCGCATTCCGGGAAAGCGCTGCGGAAAATTCTCCAGCAGGCGATGGTGCTCGGCCAAAGCGAGGTCAGTGATGAGGAGATCGAAGGCGCTCTCCTGGAGAGCTGTCAATGCTTCCTCCGCCGTGGTAGCCAGTTTTAACTCCTCCAAACCCAGGAACTTGCTCACCTGGCTCATGAATTCCCTCACCCACTCATCCTGGTCCACCACCAGGATGCGGCCGCGGCAGCTAATGACCTGACCAATCATCACGACTTCTCCTGCTCTGAAAACATTATGGCCAATTGGATACCCCAGGCCATGAAAACCCCTTCTCGGAGCCAGTCTGGCCTCCCCCTACAGACTGATTTATCCGGTAAAAGTTCCGAGTCCCGAGTTTCGGGCTCAAATTTTTCTTCAAAAAGAAATCCTTCCCTAAGCCAATAGCGAACATCCAGTTCAGGCGCACACTGCTTTTAGAAGTGTGCACTGATCACTGCCCCTTGAATCGGCCAATAACATTTGGAAAATACTCCGCCTGGGTGTGGGGCAGGAAAAGGGCGGCAATGTATTGGTCCATGAAACCCGGGGTCTCGGAGAGCTCAAAGTTGGTCATCATCTGGGCGATGCGCTGTTCCTCCTCCAAAAGATCACGGGAGAACGCCAAAAGCGTTGCCCCCTGCAGGGAGCCGTTGCCCACAAACTGGAAGCATTCCCGGGGCAGGTCCGGCATCAGCCCGATGGCAATGGCGTTTTCCAGGTTGATAAAAGACCCAAAGGCGCCGGCTAAAATGACCTGTTCTATGTCCTGAAGGCGCAGACCAACATTCTCCAACAGCGTCAGATAGCCGGCAAACATGGCCCCCTTGGCCCGCATGAGATTGTCGATGTCCACTTCGCTCAGGGTGATGTCCTCGCCACCCTGCGTCTCCGCTCCCCAGGCCACCACAAATTCCCGGCCGTTTTCCCCCTCTCGGATGCGGGGGGTATTCAGATCATCCCGTAACTTGCCGTTCGGCAAAATGATGCCGGACTCCATCAGCGCCGCCAGGAGATTGATCAGACCCGAGCCGCAAATCCCTTTTGGCTTGGCCAAGTCAATGGTCATCAACATGGGCTCGCAGGTCTCAGGATTGATGCGTACCTCCTCAATGGCCCCCTTAGCCGCCCGCATGCCGAAGCGGATGCCCCCGCCCTCAAAGGCCGGTCCGGCCGAGCAGGCGGCGCAGGCCAACCATTCCTGGTTGCCGATGACAATCTCGCCGTTGGTGCCGATGTCGATGAACAAGGTCAATTTCGGTTCCTTATAGAGGCCGGAAGCCAAAACCCCGGCCACAATGTCCCCTCCTACATAACTGGACACTGAGCTGACACTGTAGATGAAGACGTGCGCCGGCAGTTCCAACCCCAGGTCCCGGGCCCTCACCGGCGGCAGATGGCAGGCGGTGGGGGTGTAAGGAGCCAAACGGATATATTTGGGGTCCAGCCCGTAAAACAGGTGAGTCATAGTGGTGTTGCCGGCCACGATAAGATGGGAAATTTCCCCCACCTCCAAACGATAACGCTTCAGAAGCCCTCGGATGATGTTGTTGATGGTTATCACCACCGCCTGCTGAAGAGTCCGCAAACCATCGCCTTTTTGACTGTAAACAATGCGGGTGATGACGTCATCGCCATAGCTGAGCTGGCCGTTATAGTCCGCTGCCACGCCGATGACCTCACCCTTGGCCAAATCCAATAGTTGCACCCAAACCGTTGTGGTGCCGATATCCACCGCCAGAGCAAAGTGTCGCGTTGTGGTGTCTTTGGCTTCCAAGTGCACCAGCCGCGGTTTCCGCGAACGCCTCTGGGCAAAGTCCAGAGTGGCGGTGACCCGGAAATTGTCCTGCCGCATCACTTGCGGCAGGTTCTGGAGCAGGAAAAAATCCAGGGTAAGGTTGTCCAACCCGTGCTGACGGGCCAGACCTGTTTCCAGGCGGACCAAATCACAAACGTTGTCGATCAGCGAAGGTGGTGGCAACTGCAAAAATTTCTTCTGAAAGGCAGGATTGTAAAGACCTTCTTCCTTCAGAGCCGCCAAATCCAACGGGCTGGGGCGTAGGGCCACCTGTGGGCGACGGCGGGTGATGGTCTTCCGGTCCAGCAGAGACTCCGGCGGAATACGCACCACCACATCACCCCGAACATGGCACTGACAGGCCTGACGATATCCCAGACGCCATTCCTCAGGGCTGAGCAAGGTCTCCACAGCACAGTCAAGATCACCCTCCTCCAACAGAATGCGGCACTTACCACACACGCCGCTGCCGCCGCAGGAGGCGTTGATATGCACGCCGGCTTCTAATGCCGCCTTGAGCAGGTTCTCCCCCGGCGGAACTTCCAATGTCAGCTCATAGGGTTTAAAAGTAATTTGGGGTGTCATTGTTTCCTTGACTTTTCACCTCTGGTCTTGGGATATATCACAAGAACAGGCCAAATAAAACGGGAAAATGCAATGTCGGGCCCCACAAGCGGTAAGGAGTCAACAGGATGTTTGGCAATCCTGCGGCATCCCGGCTAGCTTCTACAACCGTCGCTCTGGAAATTTTTCTCAAACTATCTTTCTATGACCAATAGCTGATAGCCATTGGCCATTTGGCTTCATTCAACAAAGTAAACATTTCAAATAAATTGTTTGACTACTCTTGACCCAGTTAGGGGGTGCCTTAACCATGCCGCGCACCGGAGCCTTGTTGCGAGACCTCTACGCCAAATTGTGGGACACCTTCGGCCCCCAGGGCTGGTGGCCAGGTGAAACCCCCTTTGAAGTCGCCTTGGGGGCCATCCTGACTCAAAATACCAATTGGCAGAATGTCGCCCGGGTGATTGCGGACCTCAAAAAAGATGATCTTTTAACCCCCCAAGGTCTGAATCTCCTGCCCACCGACGAGCTGGCTCGACGTCTGCGACCTGTTGGTTATTACAATGTCAAGGCCAAACGCCTGAGAAATTTTTTGGAGTTTCTCGCCAGCCGGTTTCAAAGTTCCATGGAGGTTATGGCCGAGTGCACCCTTGCCGATCTGCGCCCCCTTCTCCTGTCGGTAACCGGCATCGGCCCGGAAACCGCCGACAGCATTCTGCTCTATGCCCTTCATAAACCCACGTTTGTGGTCGATGCCTATACTTTTCGCATCCTCGCACGCCACCGTCTGGCGCCTGAAACCTGCTCTTATGAAGAACTCCGCCAACTTTTTATGCAGCATCTGCCCCCTGACACTCCCCTGTACCAGGAATTTCATGCCCTGTTGGTCCGCCTGGGAAAAACTTTTTGCCGTCCCAGGCCCCAATGTGATTCCTGCCCTCTGCAAGATTGGCCTTAATTTCCTCGCCCTGACCCTACCACCACCTCATGGAATAAATATTGCAATATGTATTGCCAGGAAGGCGTTATGGCATACACTGGTTCAGACGGATATTTGGCAGCATGGGTGGCCGGAGCACTCAGGGAGGATATTCTGGCGGAGTGTTGCATTCACCTTCTTGAAGCCAGGGAATTAAATGACTCCAGCGACCAGGACGGTCTGGCGCATGAACCCTCCCGGGGCTTCATCATCCGAGATTGGTTCGGACCCTTTCTTCTGGGCCCCCCCAGCCGGTTCCTGAGGGGACGCTGTTGACCGCAGCTCGCAATTCCTAAAACCAATATGCCCTCAAATCGGCCGTCTCAAAAATTAAAAT